>CAMBTR010000009.1 GCA_945870885.1 Chryseobacterium gleum
ATATAATCGTCGATGCGTTTCTTCACTGCAATCGTAGCCTCGTCTTCCGGACGGATTTCGATCACTTTTCCGTAGTAATAACTCGCTTTTTCATAATCCTTGCGCTTTTGAGCGAAGAAGGCCATGTTACGGTATGCATTTTCGCGATCGTTCACAAATTTCACGCGCTGCGTAGAATCCAACTTACCCATCCAACGTTCAAAGGCGGCGGTCACATTCCCAGTGGAATCATTCGCATCCAAACCAGCCCACGTTGTTGCTATCAAATAGTAACCAGTAAGATAGTTGGTATCGTTGGTAATCAACTCTTGGTAAATCTTCAACGCATCTGCATTTCTGCCGGTAGCGGCCAAACAACGACCTTCAAAATAGAGATCTCTAGAATTGAGGACACCCGCCAATTTCTTTCTCTTCAATTCCAACACGCCATAGGCTTGCTCGTAGCTCTTACCATTGAAATACAAATCTTGGATACGCTGATAAGATTTGATGCTTGTTTTGGCGGTATCGGACAACACCATCGACAAAATAGAGTAACTCGAAGCAGCCATCATTTGCTTGGTGGTATCGTTTCCAGAAGCCAAACCTGAGCGATACATCAAAATGGCTTTAATGAAATTCTCACTGCTCTGCAATTCACGACCTTGAGGCTTGATATATTGCTGTTCGTAATTGTAAAAATAGTAATTCAAAGCAGAATCAATCAAACGACGTTTTGCTTTGTCTTTTTCCGCGATGGCGTAAGCAATTACACCATAGATGTTGGGGATGCTCTTCACTGCGAGCAATTTGTTTCCTTCTGAAATACAACGATCAAAATCACCACCCAAGTACAAGGTTTGTACGTAGAATTTACGGGCGGTAATGTTATCGTTTCTGCGCAGATACTCTTCGTAGAAATACACCGCAGAATCGCGTTCTTTCATCAAAGAAAACACTTCTGCTTTTTGACGGTAAGCGGGGGCAAAGTTGACATCCAAGGCCAAGGCTTCGTCCAATTTGGCGATCGACAACGGATAGGCACTTGCGCGGGCATACACTTTGGCTTGACGCAAAATCGGTCTAGGATCGGCCGGTGCATCATAACTCGCTACGATGTACTGCTGAATTGCATCTGATGAGTTGGTAGGATTTTGTACCAACATCGCATCGCCCAATAAAATTTTGGCTTCAAAATCCTGGTTACTATTTTTCAAGTAGTCGATGGCACGAGAAGCGTAAGCTTTGAGCTGTTCTGTGGTTCCGAATTCCACCATCAAATAAACACGAGCGATTTCTTTATTGAGAATAGGTCTCAATTTCTTTTTGGCGGCCGATGCTTGTGCAAAAAACACTTCAGCGCCTTGCGTATTGAACTTACGCAACTCCATATGACCCTTCCCGATTAAATTGTACGGATTGGTTGGAGCAATACCTAAACCATCATTAAACATTTTTACGGCGCTCATTGAATCACCTTTAGCCAAGTAATTCAATCCAGCCCAGTAGTAATTATCGCCAACTTTTGGCTTTTTCACGATCAGATCTTTGTAAACCTGTTCTGCTTTTTCAAATTCTTCGTTTCGTGTGTAACGCTGACCATCAGCAATTGTTTGCGCAGTGGCCGTAGACAGGCCAACTAAGACGCATAGAATGAGAGAAATACTTATCTTTTTCATCGGGTGCAAAAAAACTATGTAATTGTTATATATGTGTTAAGAATTTCAAAAAATGTTCCAAATATTATTAATTTTCTAATTGTATGGTTCTGGCTGGCGGTAAAGCGGGCGATAATCCACTTTTCTTCAATATTACTTGTCCGCTTTGATCGCAACAAAATGCCAAAAAACCTTGGGCCAATCCGGAATATCCTTGCAAATCATAGCCCATAATTGGACGGATGAATGGGTATTGCTTGGCGTAAACTTGGGATTGATATGGCAAATGGAACTCTCCAGAAACGGGATGTTGTACTTCCAATACTTTGATCTGCTTGCGGTTGAACCTAGCCAAGGTATCTCCACGATCCGCAATCCAGTTAGAACCCACGAAACCTAGCGCTCCAGGGGTCTTTTTAACAAAGTCGAAAACAGCTTGGGGCGATGCAAATTGCACCACCTTTGGCAACGACAGTTTCCCGATTGGCTGCGAGGCATTTTTTTTATAAAACTCCTCTAAATCATTGTAAATCAAATCATTCTTTAACATCGCAAACACCAATTTGTCATTGCTCCTACCCCATGCTGAACATTTGCCAGACAGCATTGAACAAAGTGAATCTACTGAAATTCGGTTATTTGGATTGTTTCGATTGACAATAAATGCCGTTGCGCCCATTCCGATATCGTGAGATCTCACTTTGATTTGTCGCGATTCTAAGGCATCAATCATTGCAGAATCAAAGGCGTGATTAATATACAGAGCTGTAATTTTTTTATCCCTCACCCCTTCTAGCAAAGCGATGGGAGCCATAAATTTTGGCGTAATATGGGCTTTTGGATACAAATCATGAAATCTATCAATCAACTGAACAAACAATAGACTGTCGTTGATATCCAAGGCAATCTCCAACTCACCTTTGGTTGGAATATCGTTGCGCTTTCCCTTGTGCTCCATGTCTAAGCATGCTGAAAACGCAGACGCTGCAAACACTAAAAATAGAAGCCTTTTAATCTTTCGATGCATGTCGTCCTTTTTTTAAGAGCAAATACCCATTCACCGCCCTAAACAATCCCCACAAAAACAAGAAACCCACGATAGGCAAAGTGCCATAACCCCAAATATCGATATTGTCTTTTTGATAGAAAACAACTGCGAACGACCAAAATGCAACAGCACTTATCCAATGATACCAGTGGTTGGTTTTTAACATACTACAAAAATAAACGAAAAGGGGCCCACAATGTTTTGTAGGCCCCTTTATTCCCAAACAATTTGGGCGTAATTATTTAAATCTTATTTTACCATCATCGTTTTGCTTACGCTGCTACCACCTGCAATGAGGGTGTAGGTGTAAACGCCACTAGATAAAGTATCTGCATTGATTACCAATTCATGGTTTCCTTTGTACAAACCACTGTGTTTTTGTGTTTGAATCAAAGCACCCATCGCGTTGCGAACTTCTACGGTAACATCACCAGGAGTTGTTAGGTAGATCAACACTTTTGTAGTGCTGCTGAAAGGGTTTGGATAGTTTTGGTTTACAACCATCACGTCACCAATATTGGGTTGGTCAACAGAAGCGATACCAATTGTACCGGCCAAAATTTCAGAAACTGGAATGGCTTGGTAGTTAATCAAGTTCAATACAACTGGGTGGTTACCGAAGTTCGCACTGTTGTTTTGCAAGTTTGTTCCTGCAATTTCATCTTGCTGCCAGTGCATGTGAACGAATCCATCAGCTACACGACAAGTAGAAGCGAAATCATCTTCTTTACCAATTACTTGAGTTACGTTTTGAGACTCACTCCATGTAGCACCACCATCGGTAGAATAAACGATACCGATATCGCGGAAGTTTGCGCCTAGGTCGGAGATATCCAGTTCAACTGGAATACTATACAAGCAGAACAAATTGCCATTGGCATCCATCGCTGATGATGGCTGACGCATACAAGAAGTATTTCCCAAGCGGGCAACTGTACTCAATCCGGAGGGGACTGCACCACCAGAAAGCGCTGCGTAAGTAGATTGTTCCATTCTGTTCACACCGTCTCCATCAGAATCAAACGCAGCACCTGAGGCAATTATAGAAGTTTTGTCTGTTGCTTCAGACCAATGCATCATATATTGGTAAGATGGATAGAAACTGTAGCTCTCATCAGTTGTATCAGTATCTAATACACGAGATAAACCCCAAAATACATGAAGTTTATTGTTTTTATCGATGATCACATCACAAGTACCGTCGTTGGTAAATGGAGTATCGTTCATCAACTGCTTACCAGTCCAAGGGGCGTATTTGAAAGTATCAACGATGATACGAGTAAAAGTAGTTCCACCATCTGTGCTCTTCCAAGCAATTACACCTTGCATCATATCGGCATTCACGATAGCAACTGTATTTCCTTTTACATCAATTGTATACTGATCCGCACCACCACTGTTTGTCAATGTGCTATCGAAACCAGGCAATGAAGTGTGTTGCTTATCCCAAGTTACACCGCCATCTTTAGAACGACTGTAAACCATAGGTGCAAATACACCATTTCTTTTTGGAGCACGTGCTTCACCAGGCGCAGCAGAATCTGTGTAAGAACAGATCAAGTGAATGGCATCACCATTGTTTGCAGTTCTAGCCCAAATTGGCTTGTAAGGAGGCTCTTTAAGGATATTTGTAACTGTAGAAGGGCGTGAAGATGCTGAACTACTGGTTGTCATGTAGAAACCACCGCTAGTAGCGTCGTGACCGATAGTAAATATGCTTCCGTTCGACAAAACGCCCACGTTAGCCCAACCAGTTCTTACGTTTTCAACACGGTTACTGTCGGATGGCTGCCATTTTCCAGCAGCACTGCGGAAATTATACCCACTTCCACGGCCTGGGAAACCCACGGCATCAGAGGTAGATGTTGTCCAAGCGGCAGAAATTGCACCATTGGTATGCATCGCCAAACGGTGAGGCATTGCATAGTTGGTTTGCAAATCGTAGTAAGTTGAACCGATTCGGATAAAATTCTTTTGATTCAAACCACGAGCGGTAACAGTTTTTTTAGTTTTCGGAGCGA
This sequence comes from Chryseobacterium gleum, assembly GCA_945870885.1. GTDB lineage: Bacteria > Bacteroidota > Bacteroidia > NS11-12g > UBA955 > UBA955. The sequence continues at coordinate 4,707 of CAMBTR010000009.1, forward strand.
CACCGAATCCACCATTATCGGCTTTATCGATGAGCACTTTGGATTGTGAGGTCAATACCGGATTGCCTTGATTGGCAGATACAGAAGACAAACTCACCTGTGCAGTTGCCAGACCAGCGGCAAAGACAGAAATGGCTAATACGTATAGTTTTTTCATGCTTTAATTTTAAGAATTACAAATAAAGGAAAAATAATATGAAAAATCACATTAAACGCTTTGCGGGGCGCGAAGAATTCCTAATACAGTTTCAATTAATATCTCTCCGTCCGAAGCCCCACCCCTGTGTACTCCCTTTAATTTAAGGTCGAGTAGTTTTATTTGATTGAATGCGCGCTCCATATCACCCGGTAAATAATTTTTTGCAGCAATCATATATTCTTCCACAAAAAAGGGATTCACACCCAATGTAGACGCCACTTCGCCTTTGGAGGCACCGGGCATTTGCTGCACCAATAAAATCTTACCAAAGTATCCATGTAGGTTGCTCACCATGCGTAGAATTTCACCTTTTTCGGCCCGGGCCGACATATGATGTGCGATTTGGATGGCTTTATTGAAATTCTTTAGACCCAAGGCCGACTGCAATTCAAAAACATTGTATTCACGGTTAAATCCTACGTTGGCCTCTACGTGAACGGGTCTAATAAACTCATCTTTCACATTGATTAAGAGTTTCTCCAATTCATTGTGGATCAGGGGCAAATCGGCACCCAGAAGTTCCACTAACATCTGAATCGCGGCGCCATCAATACTTCTACCCTTTTGACGCAGATATTCGGGCAACCAATCTTTGATTTGATAATCGCGCAGTTTGGCCGCGTAATAGGCACCTCCAAACTTATCCGCTTGCTTGCCGATTTTTGTCCGCATATCCATTTTATTCCCCCGGAAAGCGCAAACTAGGACGGTGGATGGTAACGGATTCTCCAAGTACGACAACAATTTATCGAACTCTTTTATGTCTTGAGCGTCTTTTACGATGATCACTTGATGTTGACTCATCATGGGATAACGACGTGCCATAGAAATTAGGTCGTGAATTTTGACTTCCTTGCCATACAAGATTGTTTGGTTAAAGCTTCTTTCCGATTCTGGCAGTACGGATTCTTCAATCAAATCGGTGATGGCATCAATAAAATATACTTCTTCCCCATGCAGCAGATAAACCGGCGCATATTGTTTGCCTTGAATCTTACGTCGAAGATCCAAATAATTGGCAATGGTATCGCTCAATTTGGCCATGGGTTTGTATTTTTACAGCGGTGCAAGTGTTAAATTTCCCCGAATATGAATTTCAGATTCAAGAACAGGAACAAAAAAAAGTCATTTTTGATCCGATTCGCAAAAAATTTATCCCCCTAACTCCTGAAGAATGGGTAAGGCAGCACTGTATTTGTTATTTAGTCCAACAATTCAATCTTCCTATTGGGCTGATTGCGGTAGAAAGAGAAATTCAGGTACACGGACTGCGCAAACGCTTTGATATTGTAGGATTTGCGAATTCTGGCAGCCCGTTAATATTGATTGAATGTAAAGCCACTTCAGTAGAACTGACCCAAGAAACACTGATTCAAGTTGCCACATATAACAATAAATTAGACAGTCCTTGGATGTGGATTACCAATGGGATTCAGCATGCTTGGTTTGAAAGGAAAAATGGCAAAACGCAATTGGTAGCGGCGCCAGAAAAATTAATCTAGGGTAATATCTGTGATTTTGCCGGCGATAGTGACGCGGACAATTTTATCACAGGACTCATTTTCAAACGGATCGTAATCTAAGGTGGTGGTGGTAGATTTCTCAGAATCCTTCAATTCCAACATTCCATTGATGTATTCTCCAGAACATCCAGGAACCACATTTTTTATTAATGGTTGCATGATTTCCCATTTTTGTTCATCATCTGATTCTTTTATTACGCCTTTGCCCAAAATTTGGTATTTATTTCCAATTACACCGGGGTTAGAATTGTTTAATTTCAACAATTGAACAGTTCCTTCTATTGAGATTGTTTTCTGACCAAAAAAATCTAACGATTCAATGGCTAAGCTATGGGTTTTTGAATCTTGGCGGATGGTAGAGCATGAAATTGCCATGTTTTTGGGTTGGGTTGGATTGGCACCCACCCAGAAATTGTCCGACTTATCAATTTCGAGTTCAAGTTTCGAAGAATTTTCTATGTAATGCGATTGAATTTTAACGTGCATTGTGCCCGCGCGATACTTTCCATCATATCCACGTTGATTCTCGGAAAGTGGCAGTTTGTTGGATCCGAAATTGATTTCGAATTCAATTCCATCTCCATCAAAAAAAGTTGAATCTAAAATTTTAACTGAAGCAGCTTTTCCGAATGCTCCAAGAATAAATTTTGACGGTGTTCCTTTTCCCGTTGTTTGATCACCCATTTCATCAGCAACTTCGATGATTGAAGCAAGTTCGGATTGCATCACACAAAAATCTGTGGCCAATTGCAATCCTTTTTCTTTGTTTTCGTTGATTCTCTCACAGGACTGCATAGAAATCAAGCCAAGCATAAAAACCAGGGCTAGCAGTGCGTGATGAAGGTATTTGCGAATCATAAGAAAATATTATTGGGTTGTTGCAAAAATCGCAAAAACCACTTTCATGAAACAAATATAGTATTGATTACCCCCAAACAAGGCTTACATTTTATTCAATATTTGCAAAATTGACGTACAAGCCAACTCGATTTCTTGATTAGTGATGGTTAATGGCGGGCAGATTCTAAGGCAATGAGGAGCATAAAGGAACCAGTCTGCGAAGAGATTCTGATCCAGCATTTGTTGTATACATGCATTTACGATATCGAAAGAATCAAGTTCAACGGCTAGCAGTAAACCCATGCCATGAACTTGCTTAATTTGGGGGTGTATTAGCAATTCCTTAAAGAGCTCAGATTTTGACGATACTGTATCCATCAATTTTTCATCAAGCAGGACATTGAATGCGGCGTGGCCTGCTGCGCAGGCCACTGGATGACCGCCAAAGGTTGTGATATGACCTAGTATTGGATTGTTGGATAGGGTATTCATGAGTGGGCGTGAGGCGAGGAATGCCCCCATGGGCATTCCTCCGCCGAGCGCCTTCCCTAAAACCAAGACATCAGGAATAACATCGAATTGCTCAAATGAAAACAACGACCCTGTCCTACCCATCCCCGTTTGGATTTCATCAAATATTAGCAAAGCACAATGCTCTGTACACTTTTGTCTCAGCGCCTTCAAATAATGAACATCGCCAATTTGAGCGCCCCGTTCCGCTTGAATTGTTTCCACCACAACCCCCGCAATTTTATCCCAAGGCAATGAATCCAATACTTCAATATTGTTTTGTTCTATGAAATGAACCGATGGCAATAAGGGCCTGAAGGCTTGAGAATAATATTCGTTGCTCATCAAACTCAAAGGACCCTGCGAACTTCCGTGGTAGGCATCTTTTTGAGCAACAAAATCCGTTCTACCGGTAACGCGCTTTGCTAGTTTCATCGCCCCGTCGATGGCTTCAGCGCCCGAGTTGACAAAATAGCAGCAGGAAAGCGATTCGGGCAAGTGCGATGCCAATGCCGCAGCATACATACTTTGGGGCGTTTGAACTGTTTCCCCATATACCATCACATGCATATAGGCTTGCGCTTGTTCAATCACTGCACTTACAACAGAAGGGTGTTGATGACCCACATTGCAAACCGAAATGCCCGCAATTAAATCCAGATAGCGCTTGCCGTCTTCATCAAACAAGTAATTGCCTTCCGCTTTAACGACATGTAAGGCCATCGGATTAGGGCTAGTTTGTGCCAGGTGTTGTAAAAATGCTTTTCGCGGATGAATGTGCATGCCACAAAGTTAAATCAGTTTTGTTGGTACGATGGTTTATAAAAAAAGAAAGCCCCTCGTTTAGAACGAGGGGCTTTCTTTTTTGAAAGTAATTCTAATTAGATGTTTGCGTTCAAATCAGCACCTGCTTTAAATTTCGCAACTTTCTTAGCCGCGATTTTAATTTCAGCACCAGTTTGTGGGTTACGTCCTGTACGAGCGTTACGGCTGCTTACAGAAAATGTTCCGAATCCTACCAAGATAACTTTGTCACCTTTTTTCAAGGCTTCAGCAGTGGCAGATGTGAAGCTGTTCAATGCAGAAGCAGCTTGAGCTTTGGTAATGCCAGCGTCGCCAGCAATTCTTCCAATTAAATCTGATTTGTTCATTTTATATGATTTTAGTTTTTGTTAATGTTCCAAAAGTAAACAAGGGATTTAGTTTGTCAAGTGCAGTGAATACACATGTACAATGAACTTTTACACGAGAAATTAACAATTTGGAAAAAAATGGAGTCCGTTTTTACGCAATTAACTGATTAACAACACGATACAACATGTCGTTGGGCTCACTTCTATTCCACACTATTTTAGCAGAACTATAGTAAATACTGCGATTTTCTGCGATTTGTGATAATTTATTAAGGATTTCCGACTCGTTTTTCCCAAAAAACATAGGGCGTTGGGCCAATTCAGCACCGATGCGACCCACTAAAACCTCAAGAGAAGTGTTCAAAAAGAGTGTAAGGCCATGAATTTTCATCCAATCCATGTTGCCGTGATACGCCGCGGCACCCCCTCCACAGCCTACAACCACAGTCTCCATGCGAAGGGTATCACGCAAACACTTTGCCTCGATTTCCCTAAAAAACTCCTCCCCATGGGTTTCGAAAATCACCGAAACGGTCATCCCAAAATGAGATTCAATCATCTGATCCAAATCCACAAAGGTCCAACCCAATTTATTGGCCAACCATTTTGCGGTTGTCGTTTTTCCTGATGCCGGCAATCCAACTATGTAAAGTTTATTCATATCTCACGCGAGGGTCAATCCAAACATACAACAGTTCTGTAATCGTATGCAGAATAAAGAACACACACGCTGTGAATAAAACCGCCCCCATCACCACCGGAAAGTCGGATTGTTGCAATGCTTCGATCGTCACCTTACCCAAACCCCTCCATTGAAAAATATATTCTGTAAAAAACGAACCCGCCAATAAACTACTAAACCACCCGCCCACACTCGTAATTAGAGGATTCAACGCATTTGGCAAAGCATGCTTCCAGGTTGCTTGCCAGGTTGATAGTCCTTTCGCTTTGGCCGACCGTACAAAATCTTGGGCAAGCATCTCAACCATGGTATTTCTTGTCAGTTGGATAAAAACCGCCAACGGCCTAATCCCCAAAGCCAAGGCAGGCAAAATCATATTAGACCACATCAAGGTGCGACTTTCCCCCATTTCATCGATTTCCCACAAACTACCCGTCATAGGCAAGCCCGTATATTCATGCCACACAAATCCAAACAGCCACGAAAATAACATCGCAGAGAAAAAGCTAGGCATCGAAATTCCAATAGCGGATGATCCTACTATTATGTGATCCACCCATTTCCCCTGTCGCATCGCAGCCCAAACCCCCAAAGGAATCCCTATGGCTAACGCGAGCAACATGGCAGCTATCGCTAATACCATTGTCCCTATAAACGCCTGAAACAACATCCCACCCACCGGCTGCTTGCTCTGAAAGGATGTACGCAGGTAGGGCAATTTTATCCAACACTGTGTTTTGCCCTTGCTCAAACCAAAGCCGGTAAGCAACGACAATTTCTTAGAACTACTATCGTAAAAAGATAGGGGTGATAAATCATTGATATAATAAAGTGCTTGTTTACCCAATGGTTCATCCAAACCCAATTCGGCAACAATGGCAGCTTTCGTCTTCGCATCAGCCCTTTGGGACGTGAGCATTTCCTCTGCATTTGGCATCGCTTGAAACAACACAAAAATGAACAAGATCAATCCCAAAAGCACTGAAAATAAAAAAGCAATTTTCTTAGCGATAGATATCATGTGTGTCCGATTTTAGCCCAATCCAAAAAAACATCCTAAGTTCATCTTCCTCTGTATATTGAGATGATAGAAGGCCCTATTTCTGGTCTTTTATTTTTTCCGCTGCTAGCATCAACTCCTCAATATCCTCAACTTCTGGCAAATCCCGTCCGCTCCATTTACCTAGGATTTCCACGCCTTTTAAAAAGAACACCGTAGGATTATACCTAGCCATCGTCATTAACATCTTTTGATCCGCCGAATAAAACGTCACTGGTAACTTATTTGCTTTTGCAAACTCTCCAGCCGGCTGATCTGATGATGCGGTTAACGGATAAATCCTAACCCCATGAGCATTTCCCCAAGTAAACAAGGTACGCAAATCATCCATTCCTCCAGTGTAGGCTTGGTCGATATACGGAGCGACATATAATAGTTGATATCCTTCGGCATTTAAGAACGAATCTTTCATGTCGGCACCGGTCTGATTGTTGTTGATGGCAAAATCGTGAATAGGCGACTTATACCCTTCGATCACCAATTTCTTGCGTTGAGATTTGGTGGCATCAAATTGGTAACCCTCTCCCATTTTGGCTTCAAATTCGGCGGTGGTGCACGTAATTGAATCTGTACCACCCTCTTTATTTGGCTTATACAACACCCAAGTAATTTCGATGCTATCGCTGCTCCTCTCTCCTTCTGGAACAAAGGTCATTACTGTTTTTATGTTGTTTCCAATTTTATAAGGCAAGAAATCCCAAACGGGCAGATACATATAACAGTACACTCCAAAGGCCAATGTCAGGAAGCTCAATACACCCATCAATTTCACGCCAAATGGTTTAGAGAACCAAGGGATATTGAGTTTAACCCCTGCAATCATAATCAAAATCAATACGCTTAAAACCAAATCCTTATAGAAGGAGTGCCAAGGTTTCAATTTCAAGAAATCGCCAAAACAACCGCAGTCGGTCACCTTGTTAAAATAGGCACTGTAGCCTGTTAAGAAAGTAAAGAATAGTATCAAAACCGCAGTAATGGCAATCGTAAGGCGCATATTCCAGCCAATCAACATCGCAAGGCCAAGTAATACTTCCAACGCACAGAAGAAAACGCTTAAATACAAACTGTAGTCTTTAGACCATTTAAAGAAATCAAACAGCGAGCCATTGGGCTTGGCGAAAGCGGCAACATTTACCGCCGCACTTTCAGAAACGGAGATATCTTCCCACGTCAAAGGTTCCGCATTAGAAGAGTCGCCACTTGGAATGGTGTGAATGAGAACTTTGATGTCGCCATCAGGCATCCCAACCATAGGCGCTGGGAACGATAAATGTCCGACATTTTTAAAGGTACTGAGCTTTCCATCCGGCGGCAGTTCTTGTCCGGGTGTAAGTGCCACAAATTCAAATTCATACGATTTAGGCATTGGCAAAAGCACATCCAAAGTGGTTTCCGCAACGGATGAACCACCCCAACTGCATCGAACATTAATTTTTGGCAAAGCGGCTGTCCCATCGCCCCCATCAACAACACCCTGAGCTTCCACAACCATCTCTTTCTCGGTATCAAAACTGTACAATACCGTTTTTTGGTCGATGAGTTTCTGTCCTTGAGAGTAAACCACCAACCTCATTGAGTCTTGGGGCGTAGCTAAATCTTGGGCGAATACATCAAAATATTCATTGAGTTTGATCCCAAAACCACTAGGATCGTTCAATTTTACTATCCCAGAAAACACAAACAGTGCACCGGTTAAAAATCTGGCAATCAAGTAAGGTATCCGCATCTTATTTTTATAATCGTATTAAAGCAAATATCGCATAATTAATAATGTCTTGATAATTGGCATCGGAGCCTTCGCTCACGGAAGTTTTTCCGGCGTTGTCCTCTATCTGTTTGATACGGGCAATCTTAACCAAAATCATATCGGTGAAACTGCTGATTCTCATCTCGCGCCAAACCTCACTGTAATCGGTATTCTTCAAAAGCATCAAATCTCTGGTTTTCTCTGCCCATTCATCGTAGACCTTGGCAATTTCCTCAATCCCTTCTGGATCCTTTTGCAATCCAATGTAATGCAACTGAATCAGCGCAATCAAACTGTAATTTACGATGCCCATAAATTCGCCGCGTACATCATCGCCTACAGCATTTCTACCTGTTTCTTCGATGTTGCGAATGCGCTGCGCCTTGATATAAATCTGATCTGTGAGACTAGAAGGACGAAACAACCGCCAAGAGGTGCCATAATCTTGATTTTTCTTCAAAAACACTTCCCTACAGGCGTTCAAAACATGGGTATATTCTTGCTTGGTGTTGCTCATAAAAATGCGAAGATAATGGCTATATTGCAATTATGCAGACGTTCGAAGAACTCTATCAAAAACTCAATACAGAACAGCAACTTGCCGTTGATGCCATTGAAGGACCCGTTATGGTAATTGCCGGACCGGGAACGGGGAAAACCCAAATCTTGGCCACACGGATTCTGAATATTCTGAAAAAAACGGATACGCAGCCACAAAACATACTTTGCCTCACCTATACCGAAGCGGGTTCTACGGCGATGCAAAAGCGACTCAGTCAATTTATGGGTCCGGATGCTTATAAAGTACCCATTTATACATTCCACGGGCTTTGTAATAAAATCATCCAAGACTATCCTGAGAAATTCTCACGACGCGAATTGCGTGTGATAGACGAATTGGATAAAATTGATTTGGTGCAAGGACTCATCGAAAAGCTCCCCGCCCAATCGATCCTGAAATCGTACAATGAAGATGCGCAGCAGATCCGAAAGGATTTAACCAAGTTATGGGCGCTCATGCAATCGGAAGAAATCAACGCATCGCAAATCAATGATTGGATAACGTTTCTTAGCGATCACGACAATTACAAGCTAGCCTTCCCAAACCACACGTATAAAGTGAACCGTGCGCCGAACATGGCTGGTGATCTAAAAATGAAGGATTACGACCAAGCAATGACATCGTGGAAAAAGGCAAAAGCGGCAGCGGATCTTTATGAGAATTACAAAGAAGCGAAAGCGGCGGCGGGCTTGTATGAATTTTCTGATATGTTGGAATGGGTGGCAAAGGCGTTTGATACAGACGAGGAACTACTGATTACCTACCAAGAGCAATTTCAATATATTCTGGTCGACGAATACCAAGATACGAGTGGAATCCAAAATCACATTTTATATAAGCTTATTGATTATTGGCAAGACGAACCCAATTGCTTTGTGGTGGGCGATGACGACCAGAGCGTTTATGCTTTCCAAGGCGCGAAAGTGAGTAACATGCTAAAATTTGCTGAGAAATACGAAACCCATTTAAAGACAGTGGTTTTGGTGAAAAATTATCGTAGTACCCAGCCTATTCTGGACAGCGCCAAACGGTTAATCGATAAAAACACATTGCGATTGGTGAATCAGATGAAGGGTTTAAGTAAGGATTTGGTTGCAAGCGGTGAGAACTTGAAATATCCCCAGTCAACACCAAGCAACAACCTCTTCAACAATGAATTTCACGAAGCGGTTGGTGTGGCCGAAACTATCAAAAAACTTATCGCCGAAGGTGAGACACCCAATGAAATCGCAGTATTGTTTCCTCAGAACAAGCACGCCTTGGTTTTGGCCGATGCGTTTAACGCCGTTGAGGTTCCTTTTGTAATTCACAGACCGGTAAATATCCTCAATGAAACATTGATCCAACATTTAATCAATTGGTTGGAATACTTGTCGCTAGAATTAGAAATGCCTAACAGTGGGGAACATTTAATTTACAAATTATTGGTCAGCCCGCTTTATGACATCAGCAGTTTTGAGGTGAATCAAATGTCGGTTAGCATCTACGCCGACCGATCAAGCAGCAGAAAAGACGGCAAAGAAAAATACACTTGGCGCGAGCACATTCAAAAAATCATCAAGTCGCCTACCCAGGGCGATATGTTCACAAATTCACCATCTGAGGCATTAAAAGAGCTTTGGAACAGCATCGAGGTATGGATTAAAGAAGCCAGTTGGCTCACTGTTCCGGAGTTGATTCGAGACATATACAGCAAAGGGGGTTATTTGGCATACGCATTGAAGTCGCATGATCAGGAATGGACATTAGAAGTGTTACAGACATTCATGGCATTTGCCATCAGAATGAGTGAGAAAACCCCATTCATGAAGCCCCACGAATTTATTGCGACGGTGAAAAAGATGATCAACAACGACATTACAGTTCCTTTAGAAAAGCGCATTGGAACGGCGGAAGGGGTTCAGTTCATTACAGCTCACAGCAGTAAGGGCTTAGAGTTTGAGCATGTTTTTGTAGTCCGCGCCAATCAAACAGAATGGGAAAAAAGCGATACAGGTAGGATGCCATATCGAATCTTATCATTGATACATGGGAAAAGCATCCAACTAAAAAATGCGACGAGCGATGAGGAAAGCAGCGAAGAACGACGTAGGTTGTTTTATGTCGCCATTACCAGAGCAAAGAAAACCTTACATATTAGCTACAATCAGAAACGCATTACGGCTACAAAGGTGAGCGATGCGATTGCCTCAACTTTTGTTTCTGAAGCATTGGAATCAGAGGCGGGCGAATGCACAACGATACCTAGTGAACGTTTAATTTTCACCAATCAGGCCATGTTATTGCGGACGTCGAAACCGAAGTTGAAATCCGATAAAATGGAGTGGATTGCAAGCAGAACGGCCAATTTCAAGTTCTCCCCATCCACTTTATACAGTATTTTGGAGTGCGGATTAAAATTCTATTTCACCAGAATCGTTCGGGTGCCCGATGCGCCCTCTCCGGCGGCGGCTTTTGGAACGGCGATGCACGGCGCTATGCACAAATGGGTAGATCGATGGACGAAAGACAAGGTATGGATGAGTGAATCGGACTTAAAGGTGCAATTCGACAAAGAGATGTACAAGGAGAGGCATGCTTTTAACGAGAAGCAATTCAAACTGCGGATGCAACAAGGCCACGATGTAATTCCGGCCTATTATGAGGCAAGAAAAGACGAATTCAAGCAGTACAGCTTGGTACAGACGGAGAGGATGATCAACGCGGTAATTGACGGGGTGAATATTTCAGGCTTTTTGGATAAGATGGTTTTTGATGGAAATCGGGTCACGGTGGTAGATTACAAAACAGGGAAGCCAGAAAATTCCGCGAAGAAGGCGGCCCCTCCGGGGCCGAGAAGCCAAGGAAAACTGCCAAACCCCTACTGGTTCCAATTAGGCATCTACCAACTCATGAGTAATTTACAGCCGGGAAAATCTTGGCAGTGCAATATGGCAATCATCGATTGTATTGAAAAAGACGAAAAGAGTGAATTCCCTCTCATCAAGCTACACTATGATGACGATCAAAATAAATTGCTTCGAGAATGGATTGCCCAAGCCAACCATCAACTACAAACCTTGGAATTCATGAATGGGTGCGGAAAAGCAGAATGCTATTGGTGCAATTTTGCAAGACAAACGGAACAGGTAATATTGATGCCCCGGGAAGCCGACCTTGAGGAAGGAAACAATTCAGAAACGGATTAAAGTCCCAATTTCCGACACGCTTTTTCAGAGCACAACTCCTCTGCTTTCTTACGACTGTGGTTTACTTCGGTGAACCATATTTCTTCGTCTATCACCAAACTCACCGAATGTAAATCATTCCGATTTTCTATTTGCGATTCACTATCAAACCTCAATAACTTATGGTTTTGCTGCGCCCATTTCATCACCAATGCTTTGTGCGAAACGGCTGTGGCCATGAGTTTTTCCATGTCCAAATACTGCCCTACCAAACGCTGACTTACAAAGTCTCTGGCGGCCAAAAAGCCTTTGTCCAAATAAATTGCTCCGATTAAGGCTTCCAATGCATTGCCCCCGATGGTTTTCATGGCAATTTTGTTAGAATGCAAATCCCGTTTGATGTCCATAATCTCCACCAAACCGAGTTTACTTGCCAAATAACCCAACTGCTCCCGGTTTACAATTCGGGTGCGCATCTCGGTTAAAAAGCCTTCGTTTTTATTGGGGAACTGCTTAAATAAAATTTCGGCGACAACGGCATCCAAGATTGCATCGCCAAGAAATTCGAGGCGTTCGTTGTTCTTTATTTGATCTACACTGCGGGGGTCCGACATAGAACTATGCCTCAGTGCCTCCTGATAGATGCGAAGTTTACCCGGTTTAATTCCCGTAACTCGGTAAATTTTATTGGAAAGTGGGTTGTTTCCGAGAAATTGTGATAGCAAACCCTTCAATGTGTAAGGATTAGTCCTCGAATTTTTTGAAAATCACAGATCCATTGTGTCCGCCAAATCCAAAAGTGTTACTCAAAGCGGCTCTAACTGTACGTTTCTGAGCGACGTTGAAAGTAAAATTCAAATTGGGGTCGAATTCTGGGTCATCGGTAAAGTGATTGATCGTTGGAGGAATAATATCTTCACTTACAGCGAGGATACAAGCCAATGATTCGATGGCACCTGCGCCACCCAACAAATGACCTGTCATACTCTTTGTACTACTGATGTTCAGATTGTATGCATTTTCTCCAAAAACCGAGAGAATAGCCTTGCTTTCAGCGATATCACCTAGTGGGGTACTTGTACCGTGCACGTTGATGTAATCGATATCTGAAGGCACCATACCGGCATCTTCCAAGGCCACTTTCATCACATTGCATGCACCCAACCCTTCGGGGTGAGGAGCCGTCAAGTGATACGCATCAGCGGTCATTCCACCGCCAACAATTTCTGCATAAATTTTTGCTCCACGGGCTTTGGCGTGTTCATAATCCTCTAGAATTATGGCCGCAGCACCTTCTCCCATAACAAAACCATCCCGATTATTATCAAACGGGCGACTGGCGGTCATGAAATCATCATTTCTTTCACTCAATGCTTTCATGTTCGTAAAACCTCCAACTGAAGGTTCATTCACACTGGCTTCCGAACCACCAGAAACGATAGCATCGGCTTTGCCCAAACGAATGAGATTAAAGGCATCAATCAACGCATGGGTTGAGGATGCACAAGCAGAGACCGTACAATAATTGGGGCCTCTGAATCCATGTTTGATGCTGATAAAACCTGGGGCGATATCAACAATCATTTTAGGAATAAAAAAGGGCGAGAAACGCGGAGTCCCGTCGCCCCTTGCATAGTCTACAATTTCAGCGAAGAACGTGGATAGACCGCCGATTCCGGCGCCCCACACCACACCAATGCGATCCGGATTATACGTTTGCTGCAATATGCCACTGTGATGAATCGCCTCATCGGCGGCCACCATGGCATATTGTGTAAAAGGATCCATTTTTCTTGCCTCCTTGCGATCGAAAAAATCTTCAGTATTGAAGTTTTTTACCTCACAGGCAAATTTCACCTTGAACTTTTCAGTATCGAAGTGGGTAATTAGCCCAGCTCCGCTGACACCAGTGCGCAAGCCATGGAAGAACGAATTTACATCATTCCCCAACGGCGTAATGGCACCAAGGCCAGTAACGACAACTCTCCGGAGTTGCATAGATTATTTCTTGTTTTCTTCGATGTAACGAATGGCTTCGCCTACCGTCTGAATTTTCTCAGCCTGATCATCTGGGATGCTGATGTCGAACTCTTTTTCAAATTCCATAATCAACTCTACGGTGTCTAATGAATCGGCACCCAAGTCGTTGGTGAAGCTAGCATCAGTTACTACTTCACTTTCCTCAACGCTGAGCTTATCAACGATAATGGCTTTTACTTTTTCTGCAATTTCTGACATGATTTTATTTTTGATTTGAGTTGCAAAGAAACATTTTTTTCATGACATACAACATTAAAATTATTTTTGTGGACACACTTTGTCAGCAAAACGCATCAAATCGACCCAGTTGGGGGCAGAAATCGACCTCGATATCTTTGCCATCCACGCCCAAATACCGCCACATTACATGGCTTGGTGTCTAGATGACACTTTTTCTTCAAAATTTCAACGACAAGACGATACCTTTTCAGTATTTTTGTCGAAGATTACAGAATCAAAGCATGTAGAATACTACTTTGAAGGCAGTGAATCCGTCTGTGAAATGTGGCTTGTGGAGAATAAAGGAAGCGGCGGAGTGCTTTACAGTGGTAAACCTACACCTGATTATTGGTTGCTTTTGCGTGCAGCAGATGAATTGGGGGGCACAAATGAGTGGATTGACGGATTAAAAACGATACAATCCATCCAAATGAGCTACATCTTCCCAATTGAGAAACATGCAAAACTGACATGGTTAAGGGCTTTGAGTCATCTGTGATGGAAAAAAAGCACAATGTATCAAGGTAAATTTAACAAAACAAAAATTGTCGCCACCATCGGACCTGCAACCAGCAGCGTTGAAATGTTGGAAAAAATCATTCTCGCCGGTGTTGATGTTTGTCGTCTCAACTTTTCTCATGGCACCTATGAGCAACATCAGGAAGTCATCAATAACATCCGCACAGTAAATGAAAAATTGGGTGCTAACATCGCCATATTGCAAGATTTACAAGGGCCGAAATTGCGTATTGGCAAGGTGGATGGAGAAATTCACTTAAAAGAAGATCAATTTATTCTAGTGACTACCGAGGAGCAAATTTCTACATCAGAAATACTTTTTGTCAGTTATAAACGCTTAGTAAAAGATTGCAAACCCGGTGAGCGAATTTTATTGAATGATGGCAAGGTCTCTCTTGAGTTTGTTGAGAAAATCAATGACACAACTTTGAAAGCCAAGGTCATAGCCGGTGGCCCATTGTCATCGAACAAAGGCTTTAACCTGCCTGATTCCAACCTAACAGTTCCATCGTTGACCAAGAAGGATTTAGCCGACTTAGATTACGGATTATCTCAGGAAATGGATTGGGTGGCATTGAGTTTTGTTAGATCCGCCGATGATATTATCGAACTAAAACGATTGATTGCACTAAAAGGGACGCATACCAAGGTAATTGCGAAAATCGAAAAACCAGAAGCCGTAGCGAACATAGATGAAATCATAAAAGTATCTGATGGCATCATGGTTGCGCGAGGTGATTTGGGCGTTGAAGTCCCGATGCAGCGAGTTCCGTTGATCCAAAAAACCATCGTAGAAAAGTGTTTGGCAGCGGCGAAGCCTTGTATCATCGCCACGCAAATGATGGAATCTATGATTGTAGATAGTATGCCTACCCGTGCGGAAATCAACGATGTCGCGAATGCTGTCCTTGATGGCGCCGATGCATTGATGCTGTCTGCTGAAACCAGTGTTGGCAAGCACCCTCTTCGTGTTATCGAAATCATGAGTAGTATCATTACCGATGTAGAAAGCGACCGTAGAACCTATTACAAAGGGGTGAAACCCACCAACGACTCCCCCACTTTTGCCAGCGATGAAATTTGTTTTACCGCGGTTAGAATGAGCGATCACTTGCATGCTTCGGCGATTGTTGCGATGACAAAATCTGGATTTACCGGTTTTCGGGTGGCCAGTTATCGTCCAGAAGCCAATGTTTACATTTTCACCGACAACAAACGATTGCTTGCAACGCTGAACTTAGTTTGGGGTGTGCGCGGGTTTTATTACGATAAATTTGTGAGCACCGACGATACGTTTCAGGACATCATTGATATGCTCAAAGAGGAAAACATGGTACAATCAGGTCAGTATGTAATCAATTGCGCCAGCATGCCTATTCATAAAAAACAGCGTACCAACACGATCAAAGTAACTTTGGTTGATTAACCCAGGGATATTCATTCCCGTGTATATTTGTATCAACAACCACCGTTAAAATGGAAGAAGTATTCGTCAATAAGGTCGCCAACAGCGGATTAATAACCTTCAATTTGGAGGAGTATTTCCCGGCGGGTGAGAGAAAATACATCGACATAAAGGACATTCTTTTCATGGGTATGGTATTGAAAGAAAAGGATTTTAGAGACTGGGTAAAGACGCACAATTGGTCCGAATATCAAAATTGCTATGTCGCCATTGGTTGCAGCGCCGACGCAATTGTCCCAACGTGGGCTTACATGCTTATCACGGCTAAACTATCTAACATTGCCTATGAAGTCGTCTTTGGCGATTTGCAAGCCCTTGAAGCCGTTTTATGGCGCAATGCACTCAGCAAAGTGGATTTGACTCCGTTTGTAGAGAGCAAAATTGTAGTGAAAGGCTGCGGCGATTTGCCTGTAACGGCAGCGGCCTACTCAGAAATCACACGATTGCTAACACCGATAGTAAAAAGCATCATGTACGGCGAACCCTGCTCTACAGTTCCTGTGTTTAAATCAAAAGCGATTTAAACAAGTAATTTCACTGTGAAATCATAGTGAAAACATCAATAAAATAGTGGATTTTTGTAGAATGCTAAGGATATTTCAAACCTTGGGACTCGCAATAATTTCAATTACTGCCATGACCGTTTCTGCCAAATCACACAGCGCACCTCGCGTTCACTACAACATCAAAATCGAATCGCCTCACAGCCATTATGCCAAGGTCACACTGCGTATTGAGGATGTGAAACCCGGTGCCCTTGATATTTACATGCCCATTTGGACACCTGGCAGTTATTTGGCCCGAGAGTTTGCAAAAAATGTAGAATCGGCGAATGCCATTGGACTCACTGCCGATGAATCGAAAATGGTTTTTGCAGAAAAGCCAATCAACTTTGGCAAAACCGTTGAATTCACCAAAACAAGCAAAAACACGTGGCGCGTTATCGTACCGAAGGGAATTCAAAGCATAGAATTTAGTTATTTGGTGTATTGTTTTGAATTGAGCGTTCGCACTAGCTTCATTGATGATGACCAAGCTTTACTCAACATGGCTTCTGTACTGATGACCGTGAAAGGATCTGAGCATTTGGGCGGTGATTTGTCCATTGATCATCCTTTACGATGGTTCAACTATGCCACGGCGCTCGACGCAGATGCAGAAGAGGTCATGCTCATCACAAAACCTACAGAAGCAGAATTGAAATCGGCCTTGACACGGATAAATTTCACCTACCCCAACTTCGATGATTTGGTGGATGCGCCTTTGCAATTGGGCAACTTCCCTGTTTTCAAATTTGATGTAAACGGCGTGCCCCATGAGGTAGCTATGGTGGGCCGTAACAATGCCGATTTAGAAAAACTGCGGGGTGATATGCAGCTGATGTGCAGAACCATGGCCAAAGTGGTGAACGATCATCCCTGCAAGCGCTACACATTCATCGTGCAGAACGTGGAAAATGGCGGCGGCGGTTTGGAGCATAAAAACAGCACAGTTTTGATGATGAGTCGCTGGGCTTATACCGATGCGGCGAGATACAAAGGTTTTCTGGGATTGGTTGCCCATGAATATTTCCACTTGTGGAATGTGAAGCGCATCCGTCCGATCGAATTGGGCCCCTTCAAATACGGCGAAGAGAATTACACCAGCATGTTATGGCTTGCGGAGGGCATTACGAGCTATTACGACGAAATCGCTCTGATGCGGGCTGGCATTGTTACCCGCAAAGAATTTTTAGGCACCATGGCGGGCTATGTCAATGCGCATGAAAACCGCATGGGCGCAAGGGTTGCCACAATCAGCGAGATGAGTCACGACGCGTGGATTAAGGAATACCGCACCAACGAAAACTCAAAAAACAGCACGTATAGTTATTATTCCAAGGGTGTAATTGTAGGATTTCTGTTCGATGCTTGGATCGCGGCGAGCACCAATGGGAGCAAACACCTAGACGATGTTATGCAATATTTGTGGCGCACGCATTATAAGAACAAAGCCTTGGGCGAAGAAGGTGCGGGCATCACGGAGAAGGACTTTTTGAATGCCGTGAAAACGGTGATTCTCTCTGGCAAGGGCAATCCAGACGCTGGCAAAGGCAGTGAATTCACTTTTGATCAATTTGCGAAACAGTTGCTCCACTCCACCGAAATCCCTGATTACAGTGGTTTGATGAAGGCCGCTGGCATTGACATCAAGATCACCGAAAGTCAATCCAAAAAATTCGGCCTTACCTGCGAATTATCGAATGGCAGGACTGTTGTAAAAGGCATCCACGCCCACCCCACCGCCGCTGGTTTTCAGTTGGGGGTTAATGTGAACGACGAATTGATTGCCTTGAATGGCGTGAGGATCGAGAACAACATCGACGATCTCTTTTTGAAGTTGGGCGAGCCCAAGGAATTGACGTTGGTGGTGAATCGTGCGGGCTTGCTGCGCGAGATCAAAGGCACTTTCTCCACTTTTCCGGAAGTCAAATATGAGTTTCTACTGCCGGCAACTGCCAAGGGCGATGAATTTTGGGAGGGCGCAGGAGCGATACAAACTTTGTTGAAATAAGCCAATGTCTGCCAATCCAAATTCCACAACGATTTCAACGCAAGCGCTGCGCGCTTGGCTCGCCGACATCTTTCTGAGGTTAAAATTCTCGGAGCAGCATGCCCATTTGGCCACGGATGTATTGCTTATGGCCGATTTGCGCGGCATCGACAGTCATGGTGTGGCCCGTTTGAGTGGTTACATCCGATTGATTGAGGCCGGAAGAATCAACCCCACCCCTAATTTTCAATTCACCCAGCGCAAACGGGCCACCGGTCATCTCGATGCCGATGCCGCAATAGGCCTTATTTCCGCGCCTTTTGCCATGCAAAAGGCGCTGGAAATGACCCACGAATGTGGTTCCGGCTGGGTGGGAATATCAAACTCTAACCATTTTGGGATCGCTGCCTATCATGCCATGATGGCCCTACCCCACAATTACATCGGATTTTCAACCACCAACGCCTCTCCCCTCGTCACTCCAGCAGGCGGCGCAGAACGTATGCTTGGAACCAACCCCATTTGCGTTGCCATCCCAGCCGGAAAAGAACTTCCATTTGTTCTGGATATGGCCACCTCAGCCGCGGCCAACGGCAAATTAGAAATCGCTGAACGCGTGAATAAACCCATTCCAGAAGGATGGGCGCTCACCAAAGATGGCAACAATACACAAGATGCGTCAGCACTCAAACAAGGGGGCTTACTTCTGCCCTTGGGTTCCGATGCCGACCATGGCTATCACAAAGGATATGGATTGGGCGCATGGGTAGATATATTCTCCGGCGTACTCAACGGCGCCAATTTTGGCCCCTGGGTTCCCCCTTTCGTTAGCTTCCTTCAACCCCGAGCCGATCAACCTGGAAAAGGACTAGGTCATTTTGTCGGATGCTGGGACGTAGATGGCTTCAGAGACCTTCAAGACTTTCAAAACGATATGGATCTTTGGATTCAACGATTCAAAGCCACTCAACCTGCACAAGGCGTGGAAAGCGTAATTATTCCGGGAGAACCTGAACATCATCAAAGCGAACACAGAAAAATCAATGGTATTCCCTTGGTCGATGCTGTAGTTCAAGACCTAATAAATGTCGGCAAACAATTACAACACCCCTTCAACCCCTAAAATGAACAAGCAGCAAAAAATCAAACTCACCGTAGCCATCGCATTCTTCGCCCTGATTACCGGTATAAGTATCGTTGCCTACATCAAAATCTTAAAACCCATTCGCGATACGCGCAGCGAAAGGACAGGGAAATTTACGTTAAAGGGCAAGTATAAAACCCAGTACAACCCCGACATCATGGACAGTATCGAAACCAAAACAAAAGCCCGATACAAGCAGCAGCCTACAAAATAGCCTTTACGCCAATTGTAAGTTGCTGATATTATTGATGGTCAGCGAACAACGTTTCCACGAAAGCGCGATCATCGAGTTTCTCT
The DNA here is from genome assembly GCA_945870885.1 of Chryseobacterium gleum. GTDB lineage: Bacteria > Bacteroidota > Bacteroidia > NS11-12g > UBA955 > UBA955. The sequence continues at coordinate 24,349 of CAMBTR010000009.1, forward strand.
TCCCACTTGTTCTGAATAATCGACTCTAAAACGCGGTCGTTCAATTCACCAAAAGCCAATGCCTCAGCGTAATCACGGGTTGAAAACGTAACTCGCTCATATTGTGAAACAAACAGGTCTGGGTGTTTTTCCGATAACATATGCTCTACCTTCTTTTTGTATAAAAACGCATCGCTACCAACCAAATCGCGCATTTCCACAAAATTCTGCAACGCCAAATTAGCAATGGCATCTGCATTGGGTTTGCGCAACTTCTGATACGCGTCTAATACCGAACCCCATTCACCACCCAATTCTTCTATGCACTCATCCAACACAACACAATCCTCAAAAGAACAGTTCATCCCCTGTCCGTAAAATGGAACAACCGCATGAGCACTATCGCCCATCAACGCATTGTTGCCTCTAACCCAAGGATAGCAGCGCATCGTGGCCAAAACGCCCGTGGGGTTATTCATATAATCGTCTACCAAACCAGGCATCATCGACATAGCATCTGGGAAGTGAAGTTGGAAAAACGCGCTAATTTCCTCAGCAGTAGTTAACTGATCAATCCCGGGATTCCCATCGAACGGCATGAACAGAGTACAAGTGAAATTCCCACCTGGATTTGGCAAGGCAATCATCATGAAGCTCTGACGCGGCCAAATATGCAAGCAGTTTTTATCCAACTGAAAATCACCATTGGCATTGGGAACGATTTCCAATTCTTTGTATCCATAATTCTCATAGGTTTGAGAAAAATTGAATCTAGCAGTTCGCTGCATCGAATCGCGCAAAGCACTAAATGCTCCATCGGTACCTAAAACCACATCGGCCTTGTCTACGATGGTCTCCCCCTGCTCATTAACATACGTCGTTTCGCAAGTTTCCAAATTGGTTGCCACGCATTTGCAATTGAAAAACATGTGAATATTGGGGTATTGATCCGCCAATTGAAGCAATTTAATATTCAGTTGTCCTCTTGAAACGCTATAAATTGCTTGGCCGTCCTTTCCATAGGGTTGATATTTCAAGGCACCATCAACCGAATGCATCATGCGTCCGGTCATGGGAATAGAAATATCCAACACATCTTGATCCAGCCCCACTTTGGCCAAACCGCGCAAGCCCCGGGTAGAAAGTGCAAGGTTGATACTTCTTCCGCCTATGTAATTTCCCGAACGCATGTCGCCACGTCTTTCGTAGATATAAACTTCATAGCCCCGCTTGGCCAAATAGATCGACATTAGACTTCCAGCCAATCCACCACCCACGAGAGTTACTTTTTCTGCCATATGCTACAAATTTAATCCATGTTGGGTTGTGAAAACATGTCAAAAGTCACAACTTTGCTTCGCGATGCACTTTTTTACTGTTCCTTCCACAATTCAATGGCTCATTCCCTCCTGTACTTGGCGGAAAGAAGGACAAGGAAAAGTGATTTATTTAACCTTTGACGATGGCCCAAACCCCGAAATTACGGCCTGGGTGATGGATGAATTAAAAAAACATCAAATCAAAGCGACCTTTTTCTGCGTTGGCGACAATTTGAAAAAGTTCCCAGAGGTTGCAAAGAAATTATTGACGGAAGGGCATCAAATTGGGAATCACACGATGCATCACATCAAAGGATGGAAGCACAAAAACGTCGATTACCTAAAGGATATCGAAAATTGTGAGACCGAAATTCGCAAAATTTATGAGCAAATGAACGATGAAAAGGCTCAACCCCGATTATTTCGTCCGCCCTACGGTCAAATCAAGCCATCGCAAATCAAACGCTTGCGCACCATAGGCTACGAAATCATCCAGTGGAGCAATTTAAGCTGCGATTACGACAAGCGATTGAATTGTGAAAAGAGTTTATCGGCTTTGGTAAAAAATGCGAAACCCGGTAGCATTGTGGTATTCCACGACAGTGAAAAGGCAGAAAATCAATTAAAAAAAATACTCCCAAGATATTTGAAAGCTCTGTTGGCGGATGGTTATACCTTTCAAACTCTATCATTGCAATGACCACGATTTGGTATTGGGTGTGCGTTTTACACCCCCATTCATTTTTGATTGGGGTGGCCTACGATTCAAACTAAACCGTTTGGTAAGGTCGCAAATACTGACATTTATCATATTATTTGAAATCTTTCTAGATTATATTTGTAATCTTTCTAAATAAGCATAGTTTTGCGTAACATTTAGAATCATTACATCAAAATGAATCGAACTATTCAATCGCGTCTCAAATTCTATTGCCTGTTTTTATTGGGCACTGTAATATTCCCACTTTTTGGTCAAACCCTACCCGATACGTCCCAACACATTGAATACCTATCTGAAATCAATCTCGTTGGCAAGGGTCAGCAACGCGATGTGATGATGTTACCCGAGATTGTCGGAACCAAAATTAATGCCGGTAAGAAAAACAGCTTGGTGGTTCTGGATCAAGTAAACAATGTGGTTGTCAACAATTCGATGCGACAAATTCTAGCGAAGGTGCCAGGAATTCAGATTTGGGAAAGCGACGGTTCAGGCATTCAAATTGGCATCGCAAACCGGGGTTTGAGCCCAAATAGAAGTTGGGAATTCAACATCCGACAGAATGGCGCGGATATTTCAGCCGATCCCTTTGGTTACCCTGAGGCATATTACAATCCTCAAATGCAAGCGGTGCAGAGAATCCAGATCATTCGTGGGGCGGGCGCGTTACAATACGGACCTCAATTTGGCGGAATGATCAATTACATTATGAAAGATGGCAGCAATTTTAGCAAACCGCTGCAATTGGAATGCAATCAGACGGTGGGTAGTTTTGGACTTTATAATGCATTTATTGGTCTGGGCGGAAAAGGAAAAAAAGGCTATTACTATACTTTTTTCGATCGCAGGAGCGCCGATGGCTATAGAAGCAACAGTCAATATCAAACCCAAACGATGTTTGGATCAGCTACGTATCAGTTGGGTAAGAAAACTACCGTGACCGCCGATTACATGCGTTATAACATGGAAAGTCAACAACCCGGCGGAATTACCGACAAACAACTTTACAATGGTGTAGGTGCAACACTAAGCCATCGCAGTAGAAACTGGTTTACCACACCCTGGAATACATTGAATGTCAAATTGAATCACGAACTATCCCAAACAAGCAGAATTCAATTGCTGATTTTTGGCATGTCGGCCGTTAGACATAGCGTTGGAAACATCGCTGGCATTTTGATTCCCGATACCATAAACAAGCCCACTGGACAATACTCAGAGCGCGATTTGTCTACCGATAAATATAAAAATGCAGGGACGGAATTATCCTATTTGAAACATTACCGCATTTTAGGCATGCGTCAAACCATCAGCAGCGGAATACGCGTTTTCCGTAGCCAAACCCAGCGTTTTCAAAAAGGAATTGGCAGTACGGGCGTAGATGCCAATTTTTCAACCACAAAACCCTTCCCCGTTGAATTGGCATTCAATACATTAAACGTTGCTTGGTTTGCCGAACAAATCGTCCGTGTAAATTCTCGACTCATCATCATCCCTGGTGTGCGATTGGAATCGATTCAATCAACAGTTGCGGGCCGACTTGGATTTACGAGCGGCGGCGAGGCAATCCCTGTGCAAGCGAGTCCATTTAACAGGAAATTCCTCCTCGGTGGTATGTCGGCCGAATACCATCTAAAAAATGGAATTGAAATTTATGGGAACTTAACCCAAAATTATAGGCCAGCTCTATTCACCGACTTGCAAGCGATGCCGAGCACGGAGCAAATCGATCCAAATTTAAAAGATGCTACGGGAAGCAATAACGACCTTGGTATTCGAGGTAGACGAGGGAATTGGCTGTATTTTGATGGGAGCTTATTCGTCCTTCAGTACAATAACCGAATTGGCAGAATTACCAGAATCAACGACCTAGGAAATGCAGTGACGGTAAAAACGAATGTCGGCAACAGTGTTAGCACTGGCATCGAGGGGATTCTTGATATTGACTGGATTAAAAAACTCAAACCAAATGGAAATTGGGGCTTACCAATTTATGTATCTTATGCGCTAACAAATGCCAAATACGGGGATTACAACATCACGGTTAAAAACACTTCGGGCAAATATGAGACCTTGAATTTAAAAGGAAATTGGGTTGAAAATGCACCTCGGCACATTTTGCGCGCGGGGATGGGATTCCAACTCAAATCAAAATCTAATCCCGCGCGCCACATACTAAATCAAATTCAGTGGAGCTATGTTTCTGGTTGTTATTCAGACGCGAACAACACCTTAATACCATTATCAACTGGTGTGAACGGCTACATTCCTGAATATCACATCTTTGATTGGAACACGACCCTCTCTGTGAACCAAAAAGTTCAGATTAAGTTTAGCATCAACAACTTGATGAATCGCAGCTATTTCACCCGTCGTTCCGGTGGATATCCTGGTCCAGGATTACTACCCTCTGATGGAAGAAGTATTTTGTGCAGTGTTAACATCGCACTGTAATCCCTTTTCCGAATTGCGTTGATCACTGCGGTAAATTGCCAGAAAAATCCTTTACGCCTTTTCTAAGCCCCAGTGCGACTTCAATTTATCCGACCATAAATCGGCCCCATTTTAAGGCAGTATTTCACGTACTCGGAAACGATTTGATTTTTCATGTGTCTTACGTACATTACAAACAAGATAACTGCTTGAAAGTTTTGATTTTTATTTGATTGGTTCTGTGTTATTTTGCATCTACATGACAATCCTTCAAGAAGATTATAACACCCAAAGGCCCTTATTGGGAATTTCCGAATATGGCCGTCATGTGCAAGAGTATATCGAACACATAAAATCCTTGCCTAGTAAGGAAGAACGCACTTCTTGGGTACATAATTTGGCCGGCATCATGGCCACGCTAAACCCAGATATCAAACTTCAAGTCAACTACAAAGAAATTTTGTGGGGTCATATTTTTCAGATGGCCGACTATGATTTAGATGTAGATTGTCCTTACGAAATTGTGCAAGTAAAGCAGGAATTCAAAAGACCTGAGCACTTGGGCTACAATGTGAGTGGCATTCGCTTTAGATTTTACGGTAGAAATCTTCAGATGATGATCGATAAAGCCGCTGAAATGGAAGACGGTGAATTGAAGCAAGATTTAGTAAATATGATCGCATCGTTCATGTACAATTCTTGCAAGGCTTGGAACAACGAAAACCTCAGCAATGAAGTCATTGCGGAACATCTTACAACCCTGTCCAAAGGTCAGTTAAAAATCGATGGGGCGGAATTGGTCGTAAGTGCAGATACCACGGTGAATGTGCGTCGTCCCATGCCCCAGAAAACAAACAACTTCGGGCGTAACAACAACAATAACAACAAGAATAAAAATAACAAAAACCGCGGAAAGAACTTCCGAAGATTTTAATAACTCACTATGGCAATTTTTGAAATCGAGGGCGGACACAAACTCAAAGGCGAAATCATCCCTCAGGGGGCAAAAAACGAAGCGCTTCAGGTCGTTTGCGCAGTCTTACTTACTCCCGATCCAGTTACAATTACCAATATCCCAGAAATCCGCGACGTACTTAAGCTCATAGAGCTATTGCAGAGTCTAGGGGTGAAAGTAACCCGAAACGAAAGAGGTTCTTTTACTTTTATCGCCAAGGACATCGACCTTGAATTCCTAAATAGTGAAGATTTCAAAAAACAAGGTGCTGCACTTCGCGGCTCCATTATGATTGTGGGGCCTTTGTTATCTCGCTTTGGCCGGGGTTATATCCCATCGCCCGGGGGCGACAAAATCGGTCGTAGGCGTTTAGATACGCACTTTGAAGGATTCATCAATTTGGGCGCAAAATTCGAATTCCAAGCCGATAATAATTTCTATAAAGTTTCAGCCGAAAAGTTAAAAGGCTGTTATATGCTTTTGGACGAGGCTTCGGTTACAGGAACTGCGAACATATTAATGGCCGCCGTCTTGGCTGAAGGAATCACCACCATTTACAATGCCGCTTGCGAGCCTTACTTGCAACAACTTTGTTTGATGCTAAATCGCATGGGCGCCAAAATCACCGGCATCGGCTCAAACCAGCTCACCATCGAAGGGGTTACTGCACTTCACGGATGCGAACACCGCTGCTTACCCGACATGATCGAAATTGGCAGTTTTATTGGTATGGCGGCAATCACTCAGAGTGAAATCACACTAAAAGGCTGTCGGATTGATATGCTTGGCATCATCCCCAAAATGTTCCAACGACTGGGGGTAAAATTGGAAATCCGAGGCGACGATATTTATATCCCTGCCATGGACCATTACGAAATTGATACATTTATTGATGGTTCTATTCTCACCGTTTCTGACCAAATCTGGCCAGGTTTTACCCCCGATTTGATTTCGATTGCCTTGGTTACGGCAACACAAGCTCGAGGTACTGTTTTGATCCATCAGAAGATGTTTGAAAGTCGTTTGTTTTTCGTCGACAATCTAATCGATATGGGTGCACAGATCATACTTTGCGATCCTCACCGTTGTACAGTGATTGGATTGGACCGCAGAACCCAGTTAAAAGGCATTACAATGAGTTCTCCCGACATTAGAGCGGGTGTAGCTCTTCTGATTGCTGCGATGAGCGCCAAGGGCAAGAGCACGATTAAAAACATCGAACAAATTGATCGTGGCTATGAGCGCATCGAAGAAAGACTGAATGCTTTGGGTGCGAAGATTACGCGCATCGATTAAGGGTCGATTAAGGGTAGTCACCGTTGTCGATGATGAACTTGCCAACTGCTGAAATCACGCAATCAGAACTTTACTTCTTGATTTTCCCGATGGACGAGCTCAGGCCGAAGTAGACATTCATGCCTTTGATATTGTTCGACATCATATTGGAAAGAAAATTGTCGGACCCTAGAAATATTGGACCTACCCTAACACAAGCGCCGATATTCCCTTTTCGATAATCGTTGGTCAAACCGACAGGCATCGACACCTCCAGCCATTTGGTTTCTATGCGAGGAATTACAATTAACGAGGACGGCTGCCTAAACCCAACTGATTTGAGCGAAAGTAACGACTGTTGCCAATGAAAAGCGGCATAAAACCCCGCCATGATTCTCAGATCGCCTTGAACATGCAATTGGGTGGGAAGAACAAATCTCATGGTGCCGGTTTCCTGTTTGTAATTCATGCTCTTTTTTGCAAACTCTTCCAGATAGGTATATCCAGCGCTACCCCCTTGTTGAAATGCCCCGAAAAATGCAGAATCCGTTTTTAGTGTTACCGGCGTAACATTACTAAAAGAGAAGGTATTTACCTGACTGCCATAACTCAACTTCCCAAAATCTGTCACAGAAGCGGCCAATCTCCAATGGTAGTTACGCGCGGTAGGATCGCCTAGCCATCGCTCCTTCATTTGAGCAGTTCCACCACCTTTCCCTCCTTC
>CAMBTR010000010.1 GCA_945870885.1 Chryseobacterium gleum
GTTCCGAAGGGTTTAACCGGTATAGTAAAAGCCTACCGTATGCAAGAAAAGGCGTCTCAAGTGGGATTTGATTGGAACAATCCGAAGGATGCTTATAAAAAGGTGGAGGAAGAGTGGCAAGAATTTCAGGAGGCGGACAACAAGGAGGATAAAGAGGCCGAATTTGGCGATTATTTATTTGCGTTGATCAATTTTGCCAGATTGAGTGGAATCAATCCCGACGATGCATTGGAGTTAACCAATCATAAGTTTATCAGAAGATTCAAGGCCATTGAAAGCATTGCCGAATTAAAGGGGTTGTCGCTCAATGATTTAACCTTAGAGCAAATGGATGTGATGTGGGATGAGGTGAAGCGGATTGAAAGATCCGAATAAATTCAAAACGACATTAAACAAAAAAACCCGACCGTAAGGTCAGGTTTTTTGTCTTAATAAAGTCGGCGGCGACATACTTTCCCAGGTATTACCCAAGTATCATCTGCGCTGATGGGCTTAACTTCTCTGTTCGGAATGGGAAGAGGTGGACACCATCGCCATAGCCACCATAAGGTCTTAAAAGTCTATGACAAATGCTGGAAATAAGAAATAATAAAGAGTTAAAGGTAAGTCTACGGGTAATTAGTACTACTCGACTCATACATTACTGTATTTACATCTATAGCCTATCAACGTAGTAGTCTTCTACGACCCTTAAAGGAAAACTCATCTTGAGACTAGTTTCGCGCTTAGATGCTTTCAGCGCTTATCTATTCCGCACGTAGCTACTCTGCGATACAGCTAGCGCCATAACAGATACACCAGAGGTGCGTCCGACCCGGTCCTCTCGTACTAAGGTCAGATTCTCTCAATTTTCCAACGCCCACAACAGATAGGGACCGAACTGTCTCACGACGTTCTGAACCCAGCTCGCGTGCCACTTTAATGGGCGAACAGCCCAACCCTTGGGACCTTCTCCAGCCCCAGGATGTGACGAGCCGACATCGAGGTGCCAAACTTTGCCGTCGATATGAGCTCTTGGGCAAAATCAGCCTGTTATCCCCGGCGTACCTTTTATCCTATGAGCGACGGCCTTTCCATACAGAACCGCCGGATCACTATACCCAACTTTCGTTCCTGCTCGACTTGTAGGTCTCACAGTCAAGCACACTTATGCTATTGCACTCTACGCACGGTTACCAAGCGTGCTGAGTGTACCTTTGGAAGCCTCCGATACTCTTTTGGAGGCGACCACCCCAGTCAAACTACCCACCATACACTGTTTTCCGCATAGCGGAGTTAGGATTCAAATAATTGAAGGGTGGTATTTCAACGTTGGCTCCACGACATCTAGCGACATCGCTTCAAAGCCTCCCACCTATTCTACACATCAATTACCCAAACCCAATGTAAAGCTATAGTAAAGGTGCACGGGGTCTTTCCGTCCCGTTGCGGGTACTCGGCATCTTCACCGAGACTACAATTTCACCGAGCTCATGGTTGAGACAGTGCCCAGATCGTTACACCATTCGTGCAGGTCGGAACTTACCCGACAAGGAATTTCGCTACCTTAGGACCGTTATAGTTACGGCCGCCGTTTACTGGGGCTTCGATTCAATGCTTCGCTTGCGCTGACATCCCCTCTTAACCTTCCAGCACCGGGCAGGTGTCAGACCCTATACATCATCTTTCGACTTAGCAGAGCCATGTGTTTTTGATAAACAGTCGCCTGGGCCTATTCACTGCGGCCTCATTGCTGAGGCACCCCTTCTCCCGAAGTTACAGGGTAAATTTGCCTAATTCCTTAACCATGACTCACTCGAGCTCCTTAGGATACTCTCCTCATCCACCTGTGTCGGTTTACGGTACGAGTTAATGCTGGAGCTTTTCTAGGAATAGAACTCATCAGTTCGCTTCCTCCGAGGAGTAGGCTCAACGTACATCTGTCTGTACGTACTGACTACATCTATCCGTCCCTCTCAGCTAGTACAGGAATATTAACCTGTTGTCCATCGACTTCCCTGAATCGGTTCGCCTTAGGTCTCGACTAACCCTGATCTGATTATCATTGATCAGGAAACCTTAGATTTACGGAGTGGAAGTTTTTCACTTCCATTATCGTTACTTATGCCAACATTTGCTTTTCTAGTCGCTCCAATAGTCCTTACGGAACTTCTTCACAGCTTGCTAGAATGCTCCCCTACCATACGCTTGCGCGCATCTAGAGCTTCGGTAATACACTTAATGCCCGTTTATTGTTTATGCCCTGTCGCTCGACCAGTGAGCTGTTACGCACTCTTTAAATGAATTGCTGCTTCCAAGCAAACATCCTGGCTGTCTGGGCGACTGGACCACATTTGATCAACTTAGTGTATATTTTGGGACCTTAGCTGTTAGTCTGGGTTGTTTCCCTCTCGGGCACGGACCTTAGCACCCATGCCCTCACTGCCGATTAATTAAGTATTAGCATTCGGAGTTTATTTGAGTTCGGTAGACTTTGACATCCCCTTGCCCAATTAGTAGCTCTACCTCTAATACTGTACGATCGACGCTGTTCCTAAAAACATTTCGGGGAGTACGAGCTATCTCTCAGTTTGATAGGCCTTTCACCCCTACCCTCAACTCATCCGAAAACTTTTCAACGTTTACCGGTTCGGACCTCCATTCAGTGTTACCTGAACTTCATCCTGGTCAAGGGTAGATCACAAAGTTTCGCGTCTACCCCCACTGACTATGCGCCCTGTTAAGACTCGCTTTCGCTTCGGCTGCTTCCCTAAAGGAATTAACCTTGCCAGTGAGGAGTAACTCGTTGGCTCATTATGCAAAAGGCACGCCGTCATCCCACATGGGGACTCCGACCGCTTGTAGGCGTACGATTTCAGGTTCTTTTCACCTCCCTGTTCGGGATACTTTTCACCTTTCCTTCGCAGTACTAGTTCACTATCGGTCTTTCAGTAGTATTTAGCCTTACCAGATGGTGCTGGCAGATTCACGCAAGATTTCTCCGGTCCCGCGCTACTCAGGATACCCTCCGGAATAAACACTTTACTTATAAGGGACTATCACCCTCTATGGTACGCCTTCCCATGCGTTTCTAATTAGCTGTTTATTCGTTATGTGGGTCCTACAACCCCTATGTTGCCTTAACAACACAGGTTTGGGCTCTTCCCCGTTCGCTCGCCACTACTTGGGGAATCATTAAATTATTTTCTTTTCCTCCGCTTACTTAGATGTTTCAGTTCAGCGGGTTGACTCTTAAAAGTGTTAAAACACTTGGGTTGCCCCATTCGGAGATTTCCGGGTCAAAGGTTTTTAGGCACCTCACCGGAACTTATCGCAGCTGTACACGTCCTTCTTCGTCTCTGAAAGCCTAGGCATCCGCCGTACGCCCTTTGTAACTTATCCTAATATATGTTACTCTTTATATTGTAATTTCTTATTTCCAACATGTCAAAGAACTTCTGCTGTACAAGTACAGCTTGGTGGAGAATATCGGAGTCGAACCGATGACCCCTAGCTTGCAAAGCTAGTGCTCTAGCCAGCTGAGCTAATCCCCCAATTATTTTCGTGGTTACTGGCAATGGTAGTCCCGAGCAGATTTGAACTGCTGACCCCTACATTATCAGTGTAGTGCTCTAACCAACTGAGCTACGGGACTATTACGTCATAGTAGTCTTTGTAGCTTAGTTTAACCACTCTAACGAAGTTGTTAAAGAACGAAATTTTTGAAAGAAGAGAGGAATAACAAACCAGCCGGTATTCTATTTTCTAGATCTAATCTCTAGAAAGGAGGTGGTCCAACCACACCTTCCGGTACGGTTACCTTGTTACGACTTAGCCCCAGTTACCAGTATAACCCTAGGCGACTCCTTGCGGTTATCGACTTCAGGTTCTCCCAGCTTCCATGGCTTGACGGGCGGTGTGTACAAGGCCCGGGAACGTATTCACCGAATCAATGCTGATATTCGATTACTAGCGAATCCAGCTTCATGAGGTCGAGTTGCAGACCTCAATCCGAACTGAGAATGGCTTTTTGAGGTTTGCGCCTTGTTACCAAGTGGCGTCTCATTGTACCATCCATTGTAGCACGTGTGTAGCCCTGGGCGTAAGGGCCATGATGACTTGACGTCGTCCCCGCCTTCCTCACTACTTGCGTAGGCAGTTTCTCTAGAGTCCCCAGCATAACCTGATGGCAACTAAAGATAGGGGTTGCGCTCGTTGCGGGACTTAACCCAACACCTCACGGCACGAGCTGACGACAGCCATGCAGCACCTTGCCAGTTGCCCCGAAGGGAAGCCACCTTTCGGCAGCGGTCACCTGACATTTAAGCCCAGGTAAGGTTTCTCGCGTATCATCGAATTAAACCACATGCTCCTCCGCTTGTGCGGGCCCCCGTCAATTCCTTTGAGTTTCAACCTTGCGGTCGTACTTCCCAGGTGGATTACTTAATGCTTTCGCTTAGCCACTGACAGTATATCGCCAACAGCGAGTAATCAACGTTTAGGGCGTGGACTACCAGGGTATCTAATCCTGTTCGCTCCCCACGCTTTCGTGCCTCAGCGTCAATAATAGTTTAGCAGACTGCCTTCGCAATCGGTGTTCTATAACATATCTAAGCATTTCACCGCTACATGTTATATTCCATCTGCCTCAGCTATATTCAAGAAAACCAGTTTCAATGGCAGTTCCACAGTTGAGCTGCGGGCTTTCACCACTGACTTAATTTTCCGCCTACGCACCCTTTAAACCCAGTAAATCCGGACAACGCTTGGATCCTTCGTCTTACCGCGGCTGCTGGCACGAAGTTAGCCGATCCTTATTCATTAAGTACCGTCAGCTCAGGACGCATCCTGAGGTTTCTTCCCTAATAAAAGAAGTTTACGACCCAGAGGGCCTTCATCCTTCACGCGGCATGGCTGGTTCAGACTTTCGTCCATTGACCAATATTCCCTACTGCTGCCTCCCGTAGGAGTCTGGTCCGTGTCTCAGTACCAGTGTGGGGGATCATCCTCTCAGACCCCCTATACATCGTAGCCTTGGTGAGCCATTACCTCACCAACTAGCTAATGTACCGCATGCCCATCCTTAACCGCCGGAGCTTTAACTACATCATGATGCCATGTCGTAGTGTTATGGGGGATTAATTCAGATTTCTCTGAGCTATACCCCAGTTAAAGGTAGGTTGCATACGTGTTACGCACCCGTGCGCCGGTTTCATATCAGACGAATCCAATAATCACCCTCGACTTGCATGTATTAGGCCTGCCGCTAGCGTTCATCCTGAGCCAGGATCAAACTCTCCATTGTAAAATGTTTGTTTGATCCGGCTTCCCAAAGTATTTATAATTTTGGGTGGCTTGTTATTCCTTACTCTGTATCTTTCAAAGAACTTTATAAACTCAAACCCGAAGGTTCGTTTATTGCTTTTTTCCTTGTTCCTTCCGAAACGGGGTGCAAAAATACAACTTGTTTTTCATGAAACCAAATTTAATTTTTAAAAAATCAACTCAGCCTATTTAAACATTTGTTTGTTTTTAGCACTTCGTAACTTTCAGAACGGGGTCGCAAAGATAGTGATGTTTTTTCTCTGTAAACAAATAAAATTTAAAGAATTTTTTATCTGCCCAAATCGGTGGACGTCTCTATCAGAACGGGATGCAAAAGTACTATCATTTTTCGCATTTTCAAATACATTCTCTAAAATAATCCAAAGGCTTTCACCAACACCTAGTCATTCAATCGTTTACCCCCTAAAAAAAATTATCGCCAAAGCAAAGAACCATCGCCATAGCTAAGGAAACGATAGCTTTCACGGTGCGCATGCCCATAAATCAACCGCCACTTCCCTCCCAAAAACGCATCAACTAACATCAATAACGTAGATTTTGGCTGGTGAAAGTTCGTGATTAAACCATCGCAGATGCGAAAATCAAATCCCGAAACAATAAAAATCTTCGTTTCACCTTTCAAACTGCCACCACAACAATCACAGAAAACCCGAATTGCCAATAAAGATTCTTTCAAATCCACCTCCCGATTCAACAACCGAACCGACAAATCACAATACGCATCCTCCGTCTCCACCTTTCCCATCCACTGATTTCCTAAAATTCTGACACCGATATAATACAAACTCTCCAAAACACGCATCGAAGTTGTACCAATCGCCACTACCCTCCCTCTCATACTCACCCTATTTTCTTGTCCCAAATCCCCCTCACTCATGATTTCCCTCGGATAAACCCTGTCCAAAAGTTGCGATATAAGTTCCTGGGTTATCTCAAACCGCTCCGAATGCATATCGTGCTGATGCGAAAACTCTCCACTCATCGGCTTAAACGTCCCTGCACCCACATGCAATGTCAGCTTCGATAGCCCAATTCCCATTCCCAACATTCGCTGCTCCAACTCCTGTGTAAAGTGTAACGATGCGGTAGGCGCGGCCACCGCACCTGCCTTCTGAGCAAAAATCGCTTGATACCTTTCTTTATCGCCAACTTCAACACCCCTATCTATATATGGTGGCAATGGCACCTTCCCTAAATCCTCTATCGCCTCGGGCATACTAGTATACCCAAGTGGCAATTTAAACTCCACTTGATTCTCTTCCCTATTCAGCCAATTCAAGGTTAGCTTCCCCGAAACCAATGCCGAATCCCCTTCTTTAAATCGCCTGCGATTTCCAATCATCGCCTCCCATCTAAACCATTCTGGATCCAAAGGCTTCAATAGAAATATCTCTATTTGATGCCCCCCCGATGTCAAAGCATGCAACCGCGCAGGTATTACCTTGGTATCGTTGGCAACCAACAAGACATCCGCACCCAATTCCTGATCCAGTTCATCAAACCTCCGATCCTTGATTTTACTGCCAGTCCAAACCAACAACTTGCTTGCATCGCGAGGTTCAATTGCATACTGGGCAATTTGCTCTGGCTTCAAATGATAATCGTAATCGCCGACAGCCAAATGAGGGACGCCATTATCAAAACCCTCATCTATCATCCCAAATACTCCATTAATGATTGAAAGGCCCGACCTCTGTGACTCATCGCATTTTTTTCCGCGGCCGACATCTCAGCAAACGATCGATTGTCGCCATCCGGACAAAACAATGGATCATATCCAAAACCATCGCGGCCTTGAATTTCTGTCAAAATCACGCCATTTACCCTGCCCTCTATATATATAGGTGTATCCTCCAACCCCACAAGACACAAAACCGTCGTAAAAAATGCACGTCGATCCGCCTTCTCCAGCATCTCACACAGCAATTTTTCGTTGTTCTTATTATGATTCCCCGCCTCACCCGCATATCGAGAGGAGAATACCCCCGGCTCCCCGCCCAATGCTTCAACACACAAACCGCTGTCATCGGCTACACAAGGCAAACCCGTTAATTCCCAAACGGCTTGGGCCTTCAGCCACGCATTTCCCCGAAAAGTTGTCTCTGTTTCCTCCACATCAATCTCTACGCCCGCCTCTTTCAACGATATCAAATGCAATTTACCTTCAACGATGGCTTGCGCTTCATCAATCTTATGTTGATTATTGGTGGCAAAAACCAATGTCGGCAATTCAACTCCCATGACTTTACACTCTGGGCTTGGTTGTTCTCTGTTCGATGCGCTTCTCGTAATTCTCTCCCAAAACGATCCTATTCACATAAATACCTGGTACATGTATATCGTTTGGATTCAATTCTCCCGCCTCAACCAACTCCTCCACTTCTACTATAGTAATTTTACCCGCCATGGCCATCATCGGATTGAAGTTCCTGGCCGTGTCCTTAAAAATCAAATTTCCGTGTTTATCCGCTTTCCAAGCCTTAACGATAGCAAAGTCTGCGTCAAAAGCGTATTCCATTAGATAAGTCTTATCTCCAAAAACGCGTAATTCCTTGCCCTCGGCAACCTCAGTTCCAACGCCGGCTGGGGTATAAAATGCTGGGATTCCCGCGCCTGCGGCGCGGCACCTTTCGGCCAATGTACCCTGGGGTATCAACTCAACCTCCAACTCACCACTCAATAACTGCCTCTCAAACTCCGCATTCTCCCCCACATATGAACTCACCATCTTCTTCACCTGTTTTCCCTGCAACATCAAACCAATTCCAAAATCATCCACCCCCGCATTGTTCGATATACATGTCAACCCCTTTACACCCTTCTTCACCAAAGCCGCGATCGAGTTCTCCGGAATCCCGCACAACCCAAACCCGCCCAACATCAACACCGCTCCGTCTTCTATGTCTGCAATGGCCGCTTCAGCCGATGGAAATACTTTTTTCATAATGTTTCAAATTTACTGCACCTCGAGTTGAGCCGACAAACCTTTTTCGCACAAAGCACTACAAACAGGCTCTAAATCGTCGTACCCCCCATTTTTAACCGCGTATTTACCATTATTGTGCACAAACCAAGCACACTGCTCAGCCTGTAAACGATTATGATTGCAATACTTCATCAAATTCACAATCACCCAATCAAACGAGTTCACCTCATCATTATACAAAACAATCTGCCAGCCACTGTCGAGGAGAGTTTCCTCAACCGCCTCCGGATTTATCTTGGGAGATGAATTCACCATTAACATAAACGCTTATTTCTTTTGCTTCATTAAGATGCGCGTCTTGGTCTCTTCACCCGCAATCAAACGCTTAACATTTTTGCGATGCGTAACCAAAACCAAACCCGCCACCAAAAAACTGAAAATCAAAATACTCAAATCGGTCTCGCCAAAAACACGGACAAATAGGAATGGAATCGACAATCCAGCCAATAACGAGCCGATACTCACATACCCCGTGATAATGTTCGTAACCACAAACACGGCCAATGCCAAACCCGCTACAGCTGGATTCAACGCAATCAGCATCCCGAACAATGTTGCCACACCCTTGCCGCCCTTAAACTTAGCGAATAAGGGAATTAAATGTCCGATCACCGACATCGTTCCAAACAATACCATTAATAATTTATGATCACCCACTGCCAAACCGCTTAAATCGGTACGACTCAAAGCCAAATCCGAATAACCATCCCTAGACAAAAAATCAACCACATCAGCCAATCTCACAGCAAAATAGCCTTTGAGAATATCCAAAATCAAGACGATCGTGCCAGGCACTTTGCCCAATACACGAAACACATTGGTTGCTCCAGCATTTCCGCTGCCGTGCTCTCTTACGTCGATGCCATAAAAACGATTACCCACCCATATCGCATTGGGAATTGATCCCAATATATAAGCAACTAAGGCAAAAGTGATTTCTAACATTTCTAACTACAGTGGTCTAATTATCTAAAATACCAAGACTGAAAACGCTCAAACACGCATCAATCCTTGATTTTTTACTTTTACAAATATACCAAAAATAAAATTAAGGCTTCACGAGCTTAATCGCAGCCAATTCTGAGCCCGCTTTTACCTGAACCCAGTAAATTCCCGACGATAATCCGCGAATATCCAAAGCCAACCCGCCGCCATTCAACGATGTAGTTTGAACCGAATGAACGGCGCCTTTGATATCAAATACCACTGCTGATTCGATTTTCAAAACCGACATAGGCTCGATAACGAAAACATCTGTCGCTGGATTGGGATGAACTTTCAACCAACTCTGTTCGATTTGATTCACTTGCGATGCTGGAACTGGCGGCAAGTCAAACGCCTCTTCTCCATCAGCGCAGTTACTCGCGCTACCTTGTGCAGCAGAATATCCCAAACCTCTGCGAGCAAAAGCATCCCAGATAATTTTCTTATTTGCCCCGCCGTAACGAATACTGTCGGCCGCCAAAATTGCATCGCGCGCATCCACAAACCCCGGACCACATGGCTGTAACTTCATCGCATCAATCACCACTTGCACCGCACGATTATTTCCGCCGGTTCCGTTGTATAAGTCCTCATCAAAACCGTATTTATCTACATAACCCCAATACATATCCCAAAGCATGGCGCACCATATTTCACCTGTGTAATGAACCTCAGTTTGCACACCCGATGCAGCTTTTGCCAAATTTCCATAGGTATGGGGATTCAACGACATATTGGTTGAGTATGCATAGGTGCGAATGCCATCGCCAGTTTGATCTTGGCCAAATAACCAATTTCCAACCCCGCGAGGCTTAGAACCCACATCTCCCTTTTTAGCAGTAAATGCCAAACCAATAAAATCACTCCATCCTTCGCCCATTTGCTCGGCATTGCTCAAACCATTAGAATTTGAAGGGCCGCAAGTTAAACGAATAGAAATCCCATGAGTGTATTCATGACCCATTACGCCCAAATCCAAATCACTATCGGTCTTTTTAGCATACGCAGAACTATCATAAAACGTAATATTCAGAGAAGAATCGGCCAAAAATGCCCTCAATTCATTGGCATTTGAAAAGCGCACAAATATTACAGGGATTGTCACTTTGCTAGCCTGAGCCGTATTGTCAGTTGCCATTGTAATTACGGCATCAGCAGAAGATGTATCTAGCAAAATCGCAGCCGTTGCTCCGTTTGATTGTGCACGATATACTTTTTGAACAAAGGTGCATCCGCCACGGACGATGCCTGCAAAATTGTCCTTTAATTCCGCGCTATTGGTTAAACCGGTGCAACATTTATTGGTAACGGGATTGACATTGTCTTTAACCAACACCATTTTTCCTTTGGTAGGCAAGGCGGTGATTTTCTTACCCCAATTGCCATCTGTGATACCTACGCCATATTTAACGCCTTTACTATCAACAACCAAGTTGGCCTTAGCGCCTACACCATCCCAAATGAACATTTGCATGCGCGGGGCAGAACCGTCGGGCGGGGTCGACATATTTGCGTTATTAGTACCACTACCATCTTGAGCATCCGCATTCACAGCATCACTGGCAGCACCAAAACCATCATAGTTGGTCCGTTGAAAATTACCACTGGGTTCATCAAATCCGTAACGTTGCGAAATGTCGTGCATCAAATTATTCACCACAAACAAATTACCAATGGCGAAATCTTGATAATTCACGGGATTGGGCTCAGTAGGATCATAGGCCAAATTAAAGGCTAGCGAAGCACCACCATCCGGAGATTTACCTGGCGTATTTTTTCCAGCAACATCTTCCGAAGCATACACGTTATTTCCACGAGTAATTGTGTATTCTGCACCCGCTTTGCCATCCACATCATGCCATCCAAAAGGCGATGCTTGGGCGTCTGCTGGACTCGTCAAAGAAGAAGGACTGCCATACAAAGGGCTTTCCGTTGGGAAAGAGAATGACTTATAAGTTGCACCATCGCCACGGCGTTGCAAGGGTTTGCTACCTGATAACAATAAATTCTGAGAAACGCTTTTTCCGATGAGCGGACGATTTGCTTCCAGGGCCGACAATGACGCTTGGTTGGCAATAAGTTTATCTTCAGCAGGCAATGCCTTGGGGGTACAATGAACGGTCCAACTATGTCGTTGCAAAATTTTACCCGACGCATCAATCCATAAATTCACCCAGTCTGACGTTACAGAATTATAGAACACAAAATACTGAGAGGCGATTAAATCGCCCTTTTCGTTGGGCCACGCCATCATTTGAGTATAGAACTTTGTTTCATCGAATTGGGTTCCGATGGTCATCGGTTGCCATTTGATTCCGGTTGTAGGGAAAATCGACGATTCGTTGCTGCCATCTGAAATCACATTGCGAGCCAATATATTTTCTTGTTCGATGGCTTTTGCGCCAAGTACTTCCTTATCCAAAGATGCGAATGACCCTATCAAGTGATCCGATGCGTGTGCCACGGTTCTATTGGTAGAGTACAATAAATCACCATTTAAGTTAAAATGCAGACCCATTACACCATTCATTACGGGAACGCCTTGAATGGTTTGCAAAACATAAGCATGAGTTACCCCGCTGCCATCACGATATAAATCCTGAATTTGAGCGGCGGCCATATCTTCCTTCACCAATCCCCATTTTCCCGCCGCCGCCAAATCCATGGCAGTTTGAAGCACTTTGGCTTTGGTTAATGTAGGAACAGAATTTTGAGCATTCGCTTTAAAACTGATGGCAAAAATCACCATCAATACCATTTGTTTAAACATTCTCGTACGCATGAAATTGCAAGATATCAAATCACACCGAGAGTCGCAAAACTTATGCATAAAAAAAGGCCCGCTGCGCGGGCCTTTTTTCTCTTTGTATCGAAAATCTTAACAATACTTGAACATACTGCCGGCGTAAATCGCATTCTCTCCCAACTCTTCCTCAATACGCAACAACTGATTGTATTTCGCCATCCTGTCGGAACGAGAAGCACTACCCGTCTTTATCTGTCCGCTGTTCATCGCAACCGCCAAATCAGCAATCGTAGAATCTTCTGTTTCACCACTGCGATGACTAATCACGTTGCTATAGGAATGACGTGTAGCCAACTGAATCGCATTCAAGGTCTCGGTTAACGTTCCAATCTGATTCACCTTAATCAAAATACTATTGGCAATTCCCTCATTGATTCCGCGTTGCAAACGGTCCACATTGGTAACAAACAAATCGTCGCCAACCAACTGAACCTTACTTCCAACCGCATCTGTCAATTTTTTCCAACTCGCCCAATCGTCCTCAGCACAACCATCTTCAACAGAAACAATTGGGTATTTATTACACCAATCCGCCCAATAATCTACCATTTGATCACCTGTAAACACGCGACCATCCGATTTCTTAAAGGTATACAAACCCGTCTTCTCGTCGTAAAACTCACTCGTTGCAGCATCCATGGCAATGAAAATATCCTCACCCGGACGGTATCCTGCCTTTTCAATCGCCCTCAACACAATTTCAATTGCCTCTTCATTGCTTTGAATATTAGGAGCAAATCCCCCTTCATCACCAACGTTCGTGCTATAACCAGCCGACTTCAATACCGATTTTAGATGATGAAAAACCTCAACACCCATGCGCAAACCATGAGAGAAGCTCTCGGCCTTTACAGGCATTACCATAAACTCTTGAAAATCAATCTTGTTATCAGCGTGCGCACCGCCGTTCAGAATGTTCATCATTGGAACAGGCAAAACATTTGCATTCACACCACCTACATACTTATACAATGGCATACCCAACTCATCGGCCGCAGCTCTTGCACAGGCCAACGACACTGCCAAAATCGCATTGGCACCCAACCTGGATTTATTAGGTGTGCCATCCATGTCGATCATCATGGCATCAATCTCATTTTGAGCACACACTTCCATACCTTCCAAGGCTTCAGAAATCTGACCGTTCACGTTCTCAACAGCCTGCATCACACCTTTTCCAAGGTAGACATCCATTTCATTGTCGCGCAATTCCGCAGCCTCATGGATACCAGTACTAGCACCTGATGGCACAGCAGCTCTTCCAAATCCACCGTCTTCGGTGAAAACTTCTGCTTCAATGGTTGGATTGCCTCTAGAATCCAAAATCTGTCTTGCTTGAATATGGGTTATTTCGCTCATGATTATTTTTTATGTTTTTGAACCATTTCTATAAATTGATCGAATAAATACAACGAGTCATGGGGTCCGGGCGATGCTTCTGGGTGATGCTGCACAGAAAAGGCAGGAACATCCAATCGCGCAATCCCCTCCACCGTATCATCATTCAAATTGATATGGGTTAATTGAACTGTTGAACTCAAATCTTCATTGTACTCTACAGCAAATCCGTGATTCTGACTAGTGATTTCACTTCTACCCGTAACCAAATTCTTTACCGGGTGATTCAATCCACGGTGGCCGTGATGCATTTTATATGTTTTTAACCCACTCGCTAAACTCAACAACTGGTGTCCTAAACAAATTCCAAAAGTTGGCATTCCCGAATCCACAATGGTTTTTACCGCTTTGATCGCATAATCCATCGATGCCGGATCCCCAGGGCCATTGCTAATCATCAAGCCATCCGGATTCCAAGCCATTACTTCCTCAGCCGTTGCATTCCAAGGGAAGATTCCCAAATAACAGCCTCGGTCAACCAAGCAACGCGAGATATTTAACTTATTCCCATAATCCAACAAAGCAACGCGCAAAGGCGCATCCTCATTTCCCATGGTATGAAAAGCACCAGTTGACACCTTCGACGCCAACTCCAAACCATCCATTGATGGAACCGCATTGAGTTGTTCCAGCAGCGAAGGCACATCAAAGTTTTCCGAAGATATGATTGCATTCTTGGCGCCTGTATCGCGAAGATGACGAACCAATTCACGGGTATCTATTTCGGAGATGCCTACCAATCCGTTCGACATGAAATAGCTATCCAAACTATCAGAGCCATTTTTACGTGAATAATTGTGTGAGAATTTCTTACAGACAAGGCCCGCGATTTTTATACCGTCGCTTTCAATTTCCTCATCATGGACTCCATAGTTTCCGATGTGATCTGACGTCATTACTAGGATCTGACCAAAATAAGAAGGGTCGGTAAACACCTCCTGATAGCCAGTCATTCCTGTATTAAAACAAATTTCGCCGGTAGTTGTACCAATCTTGCCTATGGCTGTACCTTCGAAAACGGTACCATCTTGTAGCACTAAAAGTGCGGGGGTTAGTTGTGCATTCACTTCAAGGATTCGAATTTCGTATATTTAACTCAAGCACTCAAACATTGTGGGTAAATTGTGGTATACTGACTATTCTTTTGGTGAATCTAAGTTCGCTTTAGGGAACCAAATCGACCAGAAAATGCTAAGTGCAAGTATTCCGATGATAATCAATAGGTTGTGTATTTCATTAAACCCATACTGATGAGCCCATTTTTCTAGTAACATCTTTAGCCCTATGTACACTAGAATCATCGACAGTCCATATTTCAAACTATAGAACTGATCCATCCCTGCACCAAGTAAAAAGTAAAGCGACCTAAGTCCCATCACCGCAAAAATATTAGAGAAAAATACCAAATATGGATCGGTTGTCACACCGAATACAGCAGGAACACTATCTACCGCGAAAACCACGTCGGTAATGTCTACAATAATCAAAACCAAAAAAGGAATTGTGACATACAAAAGGCCTTCATTTCTCACAAAGAAGCGAGTTTCATCGGGGTTTTTATCCCAAATCCGAAACCACCTTCGTGTAAAACGAATCACTGGGTGATTCACCGTATCGAAAGAGTCGTCCTCGCCAGCAGTTAACATTTTAAAACCACTGTAAATCAAAAATGCGCCAAACAAATACATCACCCACGCGAAACGGCTGACCATTTCTGTACCAAGATAAATAAAGAAGAATCTCAGCACGATGGCACCAAGTACGCCCCAAATTAAAATTCGTTTCTGATTCTGACCATTCATCTTAAAGGACTGAAAAATCAACAAAATCACAAATAGATTATCAACGCTCAACGCATATTCCAATAAAAATCCACTCAAATAACTAATCGATGAGGTTCTCGAGAAGTCAGACATTGCATATTCAAAACCTCTACCCAAATCAAGATCTACTCGATATTGAGATGCATACCTCTGCAAATCTTGCAACGTAGAAATTTGATGCAACTGACCGTGAAAGAAATACACCGCTACAGTCATCAAAAGTCCGATCCCAAACCAAACCGCGGTGTGCTTGATGGCCTGTTTGGCGCTAACCTCCACTTCCGTAGTTTTTGAAAAAACGCCCAAATCCCAGAGCATTCCAATCATGAGCACAACGAAGAATAATCCAACAAAAACAAACTGTGAAAACATGCCCTACAAAGGTAAAGCCTTCCGATAGCAATATGCTAAGACTCCCAATAGAATTTGGTAGATTTGCCAAACATGAGAAATACTGTTGTGAAATTTGCAAAATCAATGGCTCCCACAACCCTCGCTTTGGCTTTGGTTGCTTTCGTATTCCAATCGCACAAACCAGAAGAGGGAATGTTCCCTTTGAATTATGTCAACATAACTGACTTAAAGAACGCAGGCCTTAAACTTGAAGGGGAAGACATTTTCAACCCCAACGGACTCAGCCTTACCAATGCCTTGGTTAAAGTGGGCGGTTGCACGGGTAGTTTCATTTCCAAAGAAGGATTGGTCATCACAAACCACCATTGTGTTTACGGCGGAGTGGCCGATGCGAGTACGGTAGAAAATAACTATCTCGAAAACGGATTCGTAGCCCAAACAAAGGAAAAGGAAATTCCCATCAATATGCCCTGCAAAATCACTGAGAGTTATGAGGATGTTTCGGCCATGGTACTTCAAGACATCGATGTAAACACGTCACCCAGTGAACGGGCAACAAAAATCAAGCAAAATATTGGAAAAATTGTAGCGGCAGAATCTGCAAAACACCCAGAAAAAAGCATCGAAATCTCAGAAATGTTTGTCGGCAAGACCTATACCCTATTCCGCTATGTTTTTCTTAAGGATGTGAGGTTGGTCTTGGCACCACCGGTAACGATCGGACAATTTGGAGGAGATTCTGACAATTGGGAGTGGCCAAGACATAACGGCGATTTCAGTTTGGTTAGAGTTTATGTGGGAAAAGACGGAAAACCCGCAGCTTATAACAAAGAGAACGTGCCTTACACACCGGCAAAAACATTGAAAATCAATCCTAAAGGCACCAAAGAAGGCGATTTTGTCTTTATTATGGGCTATCCAGGAAGGACATTCCGCAACGAGACAGCACCCTACTTGGCTTTCCAAGAGAACGTAAATCTCCCCAAAGTTCAAGGATTCTACGCGTGGTACCTATCGCAAATCAAAGATATCACCAAAAACAATGAAGCAGAACGATTGGCATTCGCCGGCGACGTCCAGAGTTTGGAAAACGTAGAAAAGAATTATCGCGGTAAAATCCAAGGACTGCGCAGAACTCAATTGGTGAACGCACGAAACAACGAAGAAAATGAAATGCTCGAATGGGCAAAAAAACAGCCTAGGCACCAACAATTGGGTGTGGCCGCCATCGATACATTGAGAAAACAGTGGGATATCAAAACAGCAACAAAAGATGTTAGATATTGGACACAATTCACCAACAACCAAAGCAAATATAGTTATGCAATTACTGCCATTGAAAATGCTCGTATGCAATGGGCGATTCTTGCCAACAACGCAAAACAAACAAATTTAATCGGGTCGGCCTCCAAAGTCATTAATTTGGCAGATGCCAAAAAAGCCATCTTAACGAGTTTAAGCAAGCAATTGAGTACGATTGAAATCCCACTTAATCAGGAACTCGAAAAGCGAGTACTCGTAAAAATGGCAATTGAAGGTATTGAATTAATGAAACATACGAATCAAATTGCTCAAAAATATCATCAGAGCAACATGTTTGGCGATAATCAAGACTACTTCAACAGCCGCTTGAAAGTAATGCTTAAGGGACAGTCGCCAGAAGAATGGGCAAAAAATGCAGCAACCCAAACACGCATCAATCAAATTTCAGAGATCAAAGCCATCGCAGACGCAGCCAAATCAGCCGCAAATGCTATAACAGAAGCGAATCAAACCACCTACAATACAAAATGGTGGGACAAATCCATTTGCAAGGAAGACGCTTTGAGTCAATGGGGTCGATTGGTCAATCGGATTATGGGACCCGTAAGCTTGCAATCGGCTAAAATAGAAGAAGTCATAAAAGCGGCCATGCCTGTGTATTTGGATATGCGCAGAGACTTCAAAGCCACACAGTTTATTCCAGATGCGAATTCTACATTGAGACTCACTTATGGTTACATCAGACGATATAGCCCTAACGATGGCGAAATCCACAAGCCCTATACCTATTTAGATGGGGTTTTTGAGAAGGCAAATACACGTCCCGATTATAGATTACCGAGCGTAGTAGCCGACAACTTAAGAATTAAAGATATCGCACCGGTATTTAAGGACCCAGAAACAGGTAAGGTAATTGTTGGAATGCTGTATAATTTAGATACTACTGGTGGTAACAGTGGCTCTCCTGTCCTAAATAACCGCGGCGAATTGATTGGTATCAACTTCGATCGAAGCTTTACCGCCACAATCAATGATTACGCTTGGAATGAAAATTACAGTCGTTCCATTGGTTGCGATATCCGTTATGCCCTATTTGTAATGAAATATGTATCCAAGGCCGACCATATCCTTGCGGAATTGGGAATTACAGAAGATGTTCTTCAGGGAAAATCGAATTAATGTCGATTTGTACTACCAAACAAAAAGGCCACCCAATTGGGTGGCCTTTTTTATGAAATAAAATCTTTTATTATTTTGTTTCTTCCTCAGAACCTTCTTCAGCAGCAGGTGCTTCTGGAGTTTCATCAGCGGGTGCTTCTGGAGCAGCTTCCTCCGCAGGAGCAGCAACTTCTTCTGCGGCAACTTCGGCAACTGTTTCAGCAACAACTTCCTCTGCAACAACTTCTTCTGCGACAATTGTTTCAGCAACAACTTCCTCAGCAACAACTGTTTCAACAACAACTTCCTCAGCAACAACTGTTTCAACAACAGCATCTTCAATTGCAGGGGCAACAACAATAGCTTCAGCAACTTCTGCTTTTGGAGCAGCGACTTTTGGCGTTGATGCACCACCACGACGAGAACGACGAGTCGTAGACTTTTTCTTATCCTCGTTGAATCCTTCGAAGAACTCATTGAAGTCAACCAATTCAATCATGGCCATTTCCGCATTGTCACCAGCACGATTGCCAGTTTTTAAAATGCGAGTGTAACCACCTGGACGACTTGCAACTTTACCACCTACTACTGTAAATAATTCAGTTACAGCCACTTTATCTTGCAAATAAGAAAATGCAGTACGGTAGTTGTGGGTTGTAGCTTCTTTACTACGAGTAATAATAGGTTCAACGTAAACACGCAACGCTTTTGCTTTTGCAACAGTTGTTACGATACGCTTATGGATAATCAAAGAAGAGGCCATGTTCGACAGCATAGCTGCGCGGTGAGAGGCTGTTCTTCCTAAGTGATTGAATTTTTTTCCGTGTCTCATCTCTTAATTAATCTTCGTTAATGTTGTATCTCGCAACGTCCATTCCAAAGTGCAAGCCTTTTTCACGAACAAACTCTTCTAATTCTGACAACGACTTTTTACCGAAGTTTCTGAACTTCAACAAATCGTCGATATGGTAGTTAACCAACTCACCCAAGGTTCTGATTTCTGCTGCTTTCAAACAATTGTATGCACGAACAGAAAGATCAAGATCGGCCAATGGTGTTTTCAAGATTTTGCGCATCGACAAGAATCCTTCGTCAACTTCTTCAACTGCTTTGCTAGCTTTAGACTCAGGCATTATGTTCTCGTCGCTAAACAATACAAAGTGCTGAATCAAAATCTTAGCAGCCTCTTTCATGGCTTCTTCAGGATGAATACTACCGTCTGTGCTCAACTCCATTACCAGTTTCTCGTAATCTGTTCTTTGCTCTACACGGAAATCTTCAACGCTATACTTCACGTTACGGATTGGCGTATAAATAGAATCGATTGCGATGGTTCCGATTTGGGCGTCTTTCACTTTGTTTTCTTCGGCAGGTACATAACCACGACCTTTTCCAACGGTGATTTCCAACTCCAAATTTACAGTGGGCTCCATGTTGCAGATTACCAACTCAGGATTAAGGATATTAAACGCATTGGTATAACGTCCGATGTCCCCAGCCAAGAACTGATCTTTGCCTTTTACACTGATGAAGATTTTCTCTTGCTCTTCGGTTGAAGAGTTGGCTTTGAAACGAACTTGCTTCATATTCAATACCATCTCAACTACGTCTTCAGTAACACCTTTGATGGTGCTGAATTCGTGGTCTACACCCTGAATTTTAATAGAGGTGATGGCATAACCTTCCAAGGATGAAAGGAGAATTCTGCGCATTGCATTTCCAATGGTAACACCATAGCCTTTTTCCAATGGAGAGAATTCGAATACTCCATGAAAATCGGTGGCTTTGTGCATCACCACTTTATTCGGTTTTTGAAAAGGTATTACACCCATGATTTTGTTATTATTATTTGCTATAAAGTTCGACAATCAACTGCTCTTTAATGTTCTCAGGAATTTCAGAACGCTCAGGGTAAGTCAAAAACTTGCCACTCATTTCGTTTCCATTCCAATCGATCCAGCTAAAGCGGTTGTTTACTTTACTCACTGAATTGGTAATTACTTCCAAAGACTTTGAACGCTCACGTACCGAAACTTCGTCACCTGGACGCAATTGATAGCTCGCGATGTTCACTACTTCACCATTCACAAGGATGTGACAGTGAGAAACCAGCTGACGGGCGCCACGACGGGTTGGTGCGATACCCATACGGTATACTGCATTATCCAAACGAGCTTCCAAGAACTTTAACAAGTTCTCACCAGTGATTCCTTTTTTGGCAGCCGCACGCTTGAAAGTGTTACGGAACTGCTTCTCCAATACACCATAAGTGTATTTGGCTTTTTGCTTCTCAGCCAATTGAACTGCGTACTCCGATTTCTTAGGCTTACGACGAGAATTGCCGTGTTGACCTGGACCGTAGTTCTTCTTTTCAAGTGCTTTGTCTTTTCCGAAGATAGGTTCGCGGAAACGACGAGCAACTTTTGATTTTGGACCTGTATATCTTGCCATTGGTGTTTTCTTCTAATTAATTAAACTCTTCTACGCTTAGGTGGACGACATCCGTTGTGTGGCATTGGGGTAATATCAGTGATAGATATAACTTCAATTCCAACGGTTTGAAGGTTACGAATCGCACTATCGCGACCGCTTCCAGGACCTTTAACGAAAACATCAACCTTTCTCAAACCTGCATCATAAGCAACTTTGGCACAATCCAAGCTAGAAACCTGAGCTGCGTAAGGTGTGTTCTTTTTAGAACCCCTGAATCCCATTTTACCGGCAGACGACCAGCTAATCACTTGTCCGTCTACGTTAGTAACTGAGATGATAATATTATTGAAGGTAGCACGGATGTGCACCTGACCCATAGGATCAACTTTTACCTTCTTCTTTTGAACTTTTTTCTTATTCGTATTTGCCATGATTCTTTTCGATACTATGGATTACTTAGTGGCTTTTTTCTTACCTGCAACTGTCTTACGCTTACCCTTACGAGTACGTGCATTGGTGCTAGTACGCTGTCCGCGAACTGGTAACCCTTTACGGTGACGCTGTCCACGATAACAACCGATATCCATCAATCGCTTGATGTTTAATTGCACCTCTGAACGCAATTCACCTTCGGTCTTGATGTTGGCAGTGATAAAATTACGAATCGAAGACAACTCATCGTCATTCCACTCATTCACCTTCTTGTCATGACTAATTCCTGCTTGATCCAAAATCAAGACAGCTCTACTACTACCAATTCCGTAGATGTAGGTTAGGCCAATTACGCCTCTTTTGTTTTTGGGAATATCTATCCCTGCTATCCTAGCCATTATGGTTATCCTTGTCTTTGCTTATATTTCGGGTTCTTCTTGTTAATTACATACACCTTACCCTTACGGCGTACGATTTTACAGTCTACACTGCGCTTTTTTACTGCGGTTCTTACTTTCATGGTCTTACTTATATCTATATGAAATTCTTCCTCTGGTTAAATCATAAGGAGACATTTCAACTTGTACACGATCACCAGGTAGGATTCGGATATAGTGCATCCTCATCTTTCCTGAAATAGTTGCTATGATCTCATGTCCGTTTTGCAACTTTACACGAAACATGGCATTTGACAACGCTTCCGTTATCGTGCCATCTTGTTTTATTGCATCTTGTTTGGACATCTTGTTAAAAGGGTTGCGAAATTACAATAATTATTATTAAAAATCAACTTGACTATATTGGTTTGTCATCCTACCCTTCAATTTTCCCCCACCACTCATCAAGCCATCGTATTTACGCATCAACAAATAGCTATCAATTTGTTGCAACGTATCTAATACTACACCCACTAAAATCAACAAACTAGTACCTCCAAAGAACTGACTAAATTCTTGATTCACTCCACTGCTGGATGCCATTACCGGTAGTATTGCTACAATACTAATGAACAAGGCGCCAGGGAAGGTTATCTTAGAAATTACACTATCGATGAAATTTGCAGTTTGTTTACCAGGTTTGATACCGGGAATGAAACCATTGTTTCGCTTCATATCGTCGGCCATCTGAACTGGATTAAAGATAATAGCTGTGTAGAAATAAGTAAAAATTACAATTAAGAAAACCAAGACGGCATTATGCCAAAAGCTATTGGGGTTCATCATACTCATCAACCATTCTGGTGGCGCTGACTGTGTATAGAAGCTTGTCACTGTTGCAGGCAAGAACAAAATCGCTTGTGCAAAGATGATTGGCATAACACCGGCGGCCAAAATTTTGATTGGCAAATACTGACGTGCTCCACCGTATTGACGGTTACCCACAACACGCTTAGCATAGTTAATTGTTATCTTACGGGTTCCTTGGGTTAGCATAATCACACCCAAAACAACCATGAACCAAATTACCATTTCGATAATGAAAAGGATAAATCCAGCGCCTTGGAATTTGAATACCAATTCGCTCAACAATGCCGATGGCATGCGGGCAATAATACCCACCATAATCAACAAGCTGATACCATTTCCCAATCCACGATCGGTGATACGTTCTCCCAACCACATAGTAAACATAGTACCTGCAGTTAGCAAGAAGATGTTACTAATCATAAACATTTCGTAGGACAATACATCAGTGTAGTTGAACAACAAAGCCGCTCTGTTACCAGGTGTATTGGCGATGTTATTCAAGTATCCAAATGCTTGAACCGCAGTAAATGCAATGGTCAAGATACGTGTATACTGATTGATTTTTCTGCGGCCTTCTTCGCCCTCTTTCTGCATTCTTTGGAAAGCAGGAACTGCGATAGAAAACAATTGCATGAAAATCGAAGCCGAAATGTATGGCATGATTCCCAATGCAAAAATTGCACCTCTACCAAATGCTCCACCCGCGAAAGTATTGATCAAACCCAAAATGTTATTCTTGGTTTGATTGTTCAATCCCTCTAAAGCATCGCTATCGATTCCAGGCAAAATTACATATGAGCCCAATCGGTAAATCACCAACAAAGAAATTGTGTAAACAATCCTTCTGCGCAATTCTTCAATTGACCAAATATGTTTGAAAGTTTCAATCAGTTTCTTCATGGTTTGTCTAATTAAGCGATTTCGCTGATGCTACCACCCGCCTTTTCAATGGCCGCTTTCGCAGTTGCACTGAATTTGTGAGCGTGTATTTCCAAGGCGATAGTGATTTCACCACGACCCAATACTTTAATCATCTCACGCTTGTTAATCAAGTGTTTGCTGATCAAGAACTGCTTGTCGATGGTTGTTACACCATTAGACTCAGCCAATTGTTGCAATACATCCAAGTTAATGGCGGCATATTCAACACGGTTGATGTTTTTGAATCCACCTTTTGGAATACGACGTTGCAATGGCATCTGACCACCTTCGAAACCGATTTTACGGCTATATCCTGTGCGAGACTGTGCACCTTTGTGACCCTTTGTAGATGTACCACCTCTACCTGAACCTTGACCACGGCCAATACGTTTACGGTTTTTGATGGAACCTTCTGCTGGTTTTAAATTACTGAGATTCATCTTTTTAATTAATCAGCGTTTTCAACTTTTAACAAATGACTTACGGTGCGCACCATTCCTTCTGTAGAACCATTCAATTCCACAACACGGCTGGCGTGCATTTTGTTCAAGCCCAGGGCTTTTAACGTAGCTTTTTGGTTTTTTGGATATCCAATGCCACTTTTGATTTGTGTGATTTTTACCTTAGACATGACAATTAACCGTTAAATACTTTTTTCATACTAATTCCGCGCAACTGAGCCACGGAATATGGATCACGCATTTTCACTAAAGCATCGAAGGTTGCCTTCACCACGTTGTGTGGGTTAGATGAACCTTTTGATTTAGCCAATACATCTGTAACACCTGCACTTTCCAAAACCGCACGCATCGCACCACCGGCAATTACTCCAGTACCGTGAGCCGCAGGCTTCAAAAATATATGTCCACCGCCGAAACGACCGATTTGATCGTGAGGTACAGTCCCATTAATTACAGGAACCTTGATCAAGTTTTTCTTTGCATCTTCGATTCCTTTATTGATGGCGTCCATTACTTCACCCGATTTGCCCAATCCATGACCTACCACACCCTTGCCATCGCCTACAACCACCAATGCGGTGAAGTTGAAAGTACGACCGCCCTTGGTAACCTTAGATACACGGTTGATTGATACAACCTTCTCTGTCAAGGTAAGTTCACTGGGTCTAACTCTTACAATATTGTTATTCAACATGTTCGTTTCTTTTAGAATTCAAGACCACCCTCACGAGCGCCTTCTGCCAAACTTTTAACACGACCGTGGTACAAATTTCCACCACGATCAAAAACTACTGCCTTGATTCCCGCTTCGATAGCACGAGCTGCAATGGCTTTACCCACAATAGCCGCCTTCTCCACTTTGGTTACCTTGTTTGCAGCAAAACTCGCCTCACGGGAAGATGCCGCACACAATGTAGTTCCATTTGAATCGTCGATGATCTGCGCATAGATTTCAGCGTTGCTTCTGAACACGTTCAAACGAGGACGTGCTGTTGTACCAGAAACTCTACCGCGAATTCTGCGTTTGATTTTATTCTTTTTATTGATTTTTTTAGTGTTTGCCATTTTTACGTTCCTCCTTATTTCTTAGAAGCTGACTTACCAGCTTTTCTACGTAATACTTCACCCGCAAAACGAATACCTTTTCCTTTGTACGGCTCAGGCTTACGGAATGAACGAATCTTCGCCGCAACCTGTCCCAACAATTGCTTGTCGGCACACTCCATCATAATTGCTGGTGGTTGACCTTTTAAAGTTTCAGTAGTTACAGTAATTTCCCTTGGAATTTGCAACATGATTTTGTGAGAATATCCCAATACGAATTCAACAAGATTACCCTCGTTAGAGACCTTGTAACCTACACCTACCAATTCCTGACGAACTTTGTGGCCCTGGCTTACACCAATTACCATATTGTTAATTAGGGCACGATACAAGCCATGATAAGCTCTGTGCATTTTACTGTCGCTGGGGCGATTGACTGTCAAAATTCCATCAGCAATATCAACAAGCATGTCGGTACTGATTTCCTGTGACACTTCTCCTTTTGGGCCCTTAACTACCACCAAGCCGTTGCTTACCGTAACGGCAACTCCAGCTGGAATGGTAATGGGCAATTTTCCTACGCGTGACATTTATTTATTTTTATTTTATTATGATACAAAACATAAAACTTCACCACCCACGCCTAAAACGCGAGCCTCCTTATCGGTCATTACTCCTTTTGAAGTAGTGATGATAGCTACACCCAAACCATTCAATACCTTCGGCATATCGTCTACTTTAGAATAACGACGCAAACCAGGAGAACTCACACGCTTCAACGTGGTGATAGCGCTCTGCTTGGTTTGATTGTGATATTTCAACGCGATTTTAATAACACCTTGGTGATTGTCGGTCTCTTCAAATTTGTACTTCAAGATATATCCCTTCTCGTATAAAACGCGGGTCATTTCTTTCTTTAAATTGCTGGCGGGAATTTCCACCACGCGGTGCTTGGCTTTTACTGCGTTGCGCAAGCGGGTCAGATAATCTGCAATTGGATCTGTCATTGCTGTATATTTTTTACCAACTAGATTTGGTTACTCCTGGGATTTTACCATCACTGGCCAATTGACGGAACTGGTTCCGGCAAACGCCAAATATTCTCATGTAACCACGGGGCCTACCGGTCAATTTGCAGCGATTGCGCAAACGAACAGGAGAAGCATTACGTGGAATAGCCTGCAACGCATCGTAGTTGCCCTCAGCTTTTAATTTAGCGCGCTTTTCAGCATAACGTTCAACCATGGCTTCACGTTTGCGCTGTCTGGCTTTCATTGATTCTTTTGCCATCTCTTATTTGGTTTTAAAAGGAAATCCTAAAAATTTTAATAATTCTAAACACTCTTCATCAGTTTTGGCAGAAGTCACAACAGTGATATCCATACCCGTGATCTTATTCACCTTGTCGATGTCGATCTCTGGAAAAATGATCTGCTCAGTGATACCCATAGTAAAGTTACCTCTACCATCAAATCCCTTAACATTCAATCCTTGAAAATCGCGAACACGAGGCAATGCAATCGTAATCAAACGATCCATAAAATCAAACATGCGCTCTTTACGCAACGTAACTTTTGCCCCGATTGGAACATTTTTACGCAATTTAAAATTAGAAATATCCTTCTTAGAAAAAGTTGCTTGTGCTTTCTGACCGGTGATTTTTGTCATTTCATCAATCGCAGCATCAACCAATTTCTTATCATTCACCGCAGCACCTACACCCTGATTCAAAACAATCTTTTGAACCTGAGGTATTTGCATGTGATTCTTATAAGTAAATTTCGCCATCATAGCGTCTTTAACTTCTTCTTTGTATTTCGTTTGTAACCTTGGAACGTAATTCATGGTCTTCTATATCTAATTAGTTAATGAATTCCCCAGTTGATTTTGCAAAACGCTGCAATTTCCCAGCTTCATTCACTTTTCTTCCAATGCGAGTTGCTGTACCAGCTACTACAACCATTAAGTTAGACAAATGAATTGGTGCTTCAATTTTATCAATTCTACCAGAGGTATTCTGTGCAGAAGGTTTGAAGTGTTTAGTCACCATATTCAATCCTTCTACTACCGCACGATTTGTAGATGGCAATACACGCATTACTTTGCCTGTTTTACCTTTATCGTCTCCAGCCAACACCTTCACAGTGTCGCCCTTCTTAACGTGCAATTTTGTTTTGGTTATTTCTTTCTTTGCCATCTCTTATAAAACTTCAGGGGCCAATGAAACGATCTTCATAAACTGTTTGTCGCGCAATTCACGAGCAACAGGTCCGAAAATACGAGTACCTCTCGGCTCGTCGTTGTTATTTAACAATACGCAGCTGTTCTCATCAAAACGGATGTAAGATCCATCAGGTCTGCGAACTTCTTTTTTCACGCGAACAACTACGGCCTTTGAAACCGAACCTTTCTTCACGTTGCTACCTGGAATCGCTGCTTTCACAGAAACAACAATTTTATCGCCAACGCTGGCATATCTACGACCAGTACCACCCAACACGCGAATGCAAAGAACTTCTTTTGCACCACTGTTATCGGCTACTCTCAATCTTGATTCTTGTTGTACCATCTTATTTAGCTTTTTCTACGATTTCTACCAATCTGAACCGTTTGGTTTTGCTCAACGGACGGGTCTCCATGATACGAACGATATCGTTCTCACCACAAACATTAGCCTCATCATGAGCCGTGTACTTCTTGGTCTTTTTAAAGTACTTACCATATTTAGGGTGTTTCACGTTGCGAACTACAGCCACTACGATGGTCTTATCCATCTTAGCACTGGCAACTACACCTACAATCTCTTTTCTTGCGTTTCTTACCGTTTCCATTAGTTTTCTTGGCTTTCTTGGCTTTGGTTGATTTTCCTTTCGATGGCGTTCATTTCCGCTTCCTGACGACGAGCGTTTAACTCCGTCAACATGCGAGCCACGTCTTTTCTTGCTTCTTTCATTTTGTGAGGATTCTCAATTTGAGCAACAGTGTTTTGAAACCTTAATTTCGTTAACCGTTTTTTCTCCTCCTTGTAGCGCTCAACTAGCTCTTTATTTGGAAGCGTTTTGATATCTGCGTACTTCATTGATTAGTTCTCCTCGTTATAATCTGGACGGACAACAAATTTGCAAGCTACCGGCATTTTCTGTGCCGCCAAACGCATACCCTCTTTGGCTATTTCCATGGGTACACCCGCTACTTCAAACATGATTGTTCCTGGTTTAACAATGGCAACCCAGTATTCTGGAGCACCTTTACCTTTACCCATACGTACCTCTGCAGGCTTTTTGGTAATTGGCTTATCTGGGAAGATCCGGATCCAAACTTGGCCTTCACGCTTCAAGTAACGCGTTACCGCAATACGAGCCGCTTCTAGCTGTCTGGCTGTGATCCACGATGGCTCCATGGATTTCAATCCAAAGCTACCATAGGAAATCAAATGTCCGCGTGTAGCAAGACCCTTCACTTTTCCCTTGTGTTGTTTTCTAAATTTTGTTCTTTTTGGACTCAGCATAGCTTAATTCTCCTTATTAATTCCTTCTACGGCGATCTCCACCACGATCTCCACCACCACCACGGTTACGGTCTCCACCACGCTGATCTCTGCGATCAGGACGGCTTCCACCACCATCACGGCGACGTTCTTGTTCAACTTGAGGAGCCAAATCTACCTTTCCGTAAATCTCTCCCTTACACAACCATACTTTAATACCAATTTTTCCATAAACCGTCTGGGCTTCCACCAACGCATAGTCGATGTTTGCACGCAATGTATGCAATGGAGTTCTTCCATCCTTATACATCTCAGAACGAGCAATCTCACCACCATTCAAACGACCGCTGATACGAACCTTGATTCCTTCAGCTCCCATTTTCATAGTACCTTGAATTGCATTCTTGATAGCTCTCTTGTATGAAAAACGATTCTCAATCTGCTGGGCAATATTCTCTCCCACCAAACGAGCATCCAATTCCGGACGTTTGATCTCGCTGATGTTGATTTGAACATCCTTACCAGTAATTTTCTTAATTTCTTCGCGGATAGCGTCAACTTCCCCGCCCCCTTTACCAATAACGATACCCGGACGGGCCGTGTGAATGGTCAAAGTAATGCGCTTCAGTGTTCTTTCAATCACGACTTTGGAAATGCCTCCTTTTGGAATACGCACTTGCAAATACTTACGGATTTTCTCGTCTTCAACGAGCCTATCGCCGTAATCTTTTCCTCCATACCAATTGGAGTCCCAACCACGGATGATTCCTAATCGTAATGCTATAGGGTTAATCTTTTGTCCCATATTCTATTCTGCTATCCTTAATTATTCGTTAGTGGTGTTAACTTCCTTGTTCTTCAAACTGTCGATCACAATCGTAACGTGATTCGTGCGCTTGCGCTGACGGTAACCACGACCCTGAGGAGCAGTTCTTAGACGCTTCACCACGATACCACCATCTACCATGATAGTTTTTACATACAGCTCGCTGTCTTCGATGCGCTCACCGGTATTTGCCTGACCCCAGTTCGCAATCGCGCTCTTGAGTAACTTAGACAAATAGATTGCATATGTAGGTTTCTGGTTCCACTGAAGAATGTTCAATGCGCGCTCAACACGCTCACCGCGTACAACATCTGCTACCAAACGCATTTTGCGTGGTGATAACGGACAGTTTCTTAAAATTGCTTTTGCTTCCATGCCTTCAATGTTTATTTACCGTGACCTTTATATGTTCTAGTGGGTGCAAATTCGCCCAACTTGTGTCCTACCATATTCTCTGTTACATATACAGGAATAAACTTATTCCCGTTGTGAACAGCAAACGTGTGTCCCACAAAGTCTGGGATAATCAAGCTTCTTCTTGACCAGGTCTTAACTACCGTTTTCTTGTTGCTTTCGTTGAGGACTACTACCTTCTTGGAAAGCTTTACGTCTACAAATGGACCTTTTTTAATGGATCTTGCCATGATTTCGCTTATCTATTACTTATTGCGGATTGATTTTCTTTTCTCAATGATCAAGCTACTGCTACCTTTCTTCGGTGCACGTGTCTTTTGACCCTGAGAGTAAATGAGATTCCTTGAACGAGGCTGACCTCCCTTGTTGCGGCCTTCACCACCACCCATCGGGTGATCTACTGGGTTCATCGCAGAAGGACGTACGCGAGGACGCATACCCATCCAACGTGAACGACCGGCCTTACCTTTACGTTCCTGATTGTGCTCATGGTTTCCTACCGTTCCAATGACAGCAAGACATGCAGCCAATATCAAACGACTTTCACCAGAAGGCAACTTAATTGAAGCATACTTGCCATCACGAGCCATCAATTGGGCGTATGTACCAGCACTGCGACAAATTTTAGCACCTTGACCTGGATTCATTTCGATGTTGTGAATCAAAGTTCCCAATGGAATTTCAGCCAATGGCACTGCATTTCCAATCTCTGGAGATACGCCTGGACCCTGTTCCACTTTCTGACCCACCTT
>CAMBTR010000011.1 GCA_945870885.1 Chryseobacterium gleum
ACGAGCGACAAAGTATCATCGGGCGATGCGTTACCCATCACGATGATGGCTCCGATCAAAACGACCCCGTGGATCGCGTTAGCACCACTCATCAAAGGGGTATGCAACACGCTGGGGACGTGAGAAATCAATTCTATCCCAACAAAAATCATCAAGATGACGAGATAAATGAGGTTTAAGGTATTTTGTTGTTCGTATTGCGCGATCAAATCGGCAATTTGCTGAAAAAATGCTTCCATTTTACTGTTTTATTAAGCGTTATGATAAATTTCACCGTTCGAGCAAATCAAACAGCCTTGTACAATTTCATCGTTGCGATCCAAAATCAATTCACCCTTTGGCGCAACCAATTTTAACAATTCCCAAATATTTCGGGCAAACAATTCGCTGGCGTTGGCACTCAACTCCGATGGCATATTCACCGCACCCACCAAACGAACACCGTTCACCACTTTCACCTTGCCGGCTTCGGTTTGAGAACAGTTTCCGCCTTGCTCTGCAGCCATATCAATCAAAACAGCGCCTGATTTCATGAGGCCTAACTGTTCGTCATCAATCAAAATGGGAGCTTTTCTGCCTGGTACCAAAGCGGTAGTAATTACTAGATCGGCCAGAGCCAAACTCTTGTTCACTGCCTCTCTTTGTGCCGCACGATATTCTTCTGTGGCTTCTTTGGCGTATCCACCTTCCGAACCCACTTCTACGCCTTTTACTTCGATAAATTTTCCGCCCAAGGATTGCACTTGCTCTTTGGTTTCAGGACGAACATCAGTTGCTTCTACGACTGCACCCAAACGCTTTGCCGTTGCGATGGCTTGCAAACCGGCCACACCGACACCAAAAATCAAAACTTTTGATGGGGTAACGGTTCCTGCGGCTGTCATCAACATCGGGAAAATTTTATCCAGGTGATATGCACCTTCAATCACAGCGCGATATCCCGCCAAGTTGGCTTGAGAACTCAACACGTCCATACTCTGGGCGCGAGAAATCCTAGGGATGGCATCCAAACTCAAAACTGAAAGGCCTTCGGCGTTAAAAGACGATACCAACTCTGCATTGCTGCGATGGTACATCAAACTCACCCACAAACTACCTTTCGGCAATGTTTTAGCAACAGACGCTTCGGGCATATTGATTTGCACATACATGGCAGCATCGGTCATAGATCCACGATCTACAATCGTAGCACCCGCTTCAGCATACATTTCGTTTGAAAAGTGTGAGCCAGATCCGGCCCCCGATTCTACCACAACTTCATTTCCCATCTGAGTCAAACTCTTGGCAACCTGTGGTGTTATGGCTACTCGGTTTTCTCCAGCACGGGTCTCTTTTAAGACAGCTATTTTCACAATCGATTATTTGATTTTGGGAGCGAATATACAAATAAAAAAGGGGGGCTCCGCCCCCCTTTTTTCACGCCTTACAACAATCTTATTTTTTACAAAAGGTTAACACCCTCTCACCAACCATAATATAATACACCCCCGCTAATAAATTATCCGAATCAAAACCCGCATCCCCCAAACGATCCACAGCAATCTCCTGGCCCAAAACATCCCTCATTACCCAATTCTCGCCCGGCTTTAAACCCGCAATCACAACCACACCATTGCCTGGATTTGGATATAATTTTAGCGCCAAAACTTCAACAGATGTAGACGATAATTTACCAATAAATCCATCGCGGTAACGAACCTGCGTTGGAGTGAATTTTCCCGTTTGCGCCACAATCGTTCCTTGAATTTCCATCACAGGAATCCGCTCCGTAGTACTCAACCACCTGTAAATCATTGTTTTTCTTGGAATTGGGAACTTCCCAAACTGCGAAGTAATCGTATCAATCTGATCCACAAACGACTTCAATCGCAACACATCCTTATACTCTCCAAATGGCGTTTTTATCGTTCCCCAACCATCCGCATTGTTCACCCGCTTTCCGCTCTGAACCAACGCAAACAAATCTCCCGGAATACTAAACTTGAAATTAAATGTACTCGTATCCACATCGCCGTAATTCAACGGAAACTGATAAATCTCATCGTCGTCCTTGTACATCGAAGCCAATGGAAATCCCGAATACTGATACCC
Organism: Chryseobacterium gleum; assembly: GCA_945870885.1. Lineage (GTDB taxonomy): Bacteria > Bacteroidota > Bacteroidia > NS11-12g > UBA955 > UBA955. Next base: position 2,092 of record CAMBTR010000011.1, read on the forward strand.
AATCCCCTCGGCCTTAAACACCTTGGAACTGTTGGTATAAAAAGAATAAACGTTTGTTAGTGTAATCGGACCCGCGCCAATGGTATCGGCAGTTTTTTGACCAATCTGACCAAAAAAATAAAAACCATAAGGCGTTTTACTTGCACCGTAATAATTATTTAAAGTCTGCGTTAAAGGGGTCATGCTGCTAAAATCCCACGACATATTAGCCCCGCCGGTTTGGTAATTCGATGGCAATGAAGTTGGACTCGCTGTAGAATATCGCAAGGTATCCCCCGCCTTTGGCATCGAAGCCGATGTGATGCTTGGCTGTGCGATAACCGACAATGATATACACGCACTCAAAATCATGAAAATTCGTTTCATACTCAAACAAATGTAAACAATTAGATTCAAAATTGGGTTGCTTTTCTGCCCAAAAAAAACGATTTTTGCAGAACTTATGGAATATCGATGGCGCGCAAAATCTACCCCCAATCCGGAACAAGTAGCGCTGCTCTCAGAAAGCATTCGCGTGAATCCAAACATCGCAGCCATACTCATTCAACGAGGCATTGACAGTTACGAGAAAGCAGAAAAATTCTTTCGTCCCAAACTCGAAGATCTCCACAACCCTTTCCTAATGAAAGACATGGATGTCGCCATTCGTCGTATCCAACAAGCCGTAACCAACCAGGAAGGGATGCTTATCTATGGCGATTACGACGTGGACGGGACCACTGCCGTTTCTATCGTTTACTCCTATTTTAAGTCGTTCAATCAAAACATCGAATACTACATCCCCGATCGTTACAAAGAGGGATATGGCATCAGCAAAACGGGGCTAGAATACGCTGCTGAAATGGGATTTACACTCGTAATTACCCTAGATTGCGGAATTCGTTCCAATGCGCTGGCCGATTACGCCACCTCACTGGGATTGGAAATGATCATCTGTGATCACCACCTTCCCGGCGAAACCTTGCCTAACGTCGCCGCCATCCTAAACCCCAAACGCAACGATTGCGAGTACCCCTATAAAGAACTTTCCGGTGCTGGCATTGGCTTTAAACTGATCCAAGCCTATAACGAAAAGCAAGGGATGCCCACCGAAATGGTTTACGATTACCTCGATATGGTGGCAGTGAGCATCGCATCGGATTTAGTAGATATCAGAGGCGAAAATCGCGTCCTTTCGTTCTATGGGCTCAAAAAACTCAACGAAAACCCAAGTATCGGCCTGCAAACCCTCCTAGAAGATTGCCCCAAAAAAGAGCAATACAATATTTCTGATATCCTTTTTGGTATAGGGCCCCGCATCAATGCCGCCGGCAGAATTTCTGATGCAACCGCCGCCGTGAAAGTGCTCATCGAGAAAGATTATAATACGGCAAAAAAATATGCCAAGGTCCTTTCTGAGCGAAATCATGAGCGCAAAGAACTAGATACAGACATTACCCGCGATGCCATCGCAATGGTGGAACAAAGTCAACGCTTAATGGACAAATATTCCATGGTACTGAAAGGCGAAGATTGGTCTAAAGGCGTCATTGGAATCGTCGCCTCCCGCATGGTGGAACAGTTCTACAAACCCACTATCGTTTTTTCTTTGAACGATGGGATGCTGACCGGAAGCGCCAGAAGTATCAAAACGTTCGATATTCACGAGGCGATTGGTGCTTGTGGTGATTTGGTGGAACAATTTGGCGGACATAAATATGCGGCCGGACTGAGTATAAAAGTCGAGAATTTCGATGCCTTTGCTGATAAATTCGAGGCGATTGTCCGCGAAACAGTAACCGCAGAAGACTTGATCCCAGTGGTGGAGTACGACCTCGAAATTGAAACCCAAAGTATCACCCCAGGCATGATGAAAATTCTCAAACAGCTTTCCCCCTTTGGCCCTGGGAACGCCATTCCGGTTTTTAGAACCAATAACTTAAAAGCCAATCAGAGCGCTAAAATCATCAAGGATCGCCACCTGAAAATGCAGATCACCACACCGCATGGCAACATGGACTCCATTGGATTTGGTTTGGCGGAATATTGGCCCTCGGTAACAGACGGACAGCAATTCCACGCTTGCTACTGCATCGAAGAGAACACCTTCAACGGCAGAACCAACTTGCAACTGCGATTGCAAGATATCAAAACCCAATAACCCGCAGAATTTATTATCTTGCCTGGGTGAAACGCAAACATTTCATTCATTCTCTGGGCGCAACCACGTTGGGGGCTCTTTCTATTCCCGCAGCCCTTTCGGCCGCCAATTCCGATGCCCATTCTGATTCCAACAAACCACCCAAAGGCAAAAAACTGCCCGAATATATCGTCCCTCAAGGTCCCGGAATTTCCAATGCCCCGCAAAACGAAGCCTTTTGGAGCGCCGTGGCGACCAATTTTATCCGTCCCGAAGGGTTCATCAACCTAGAAAACGGATATTTTAGCCACCAACCCCAAGGTACGCTTCGATACCACATCGATGCGCAAACCACCATCAACACCCAAACCAGCCACTTCATGCGCACGGCCCAAACCCAAGCCATCGAAGAGGCCAGAAAAGCGTTTGCCGGATTTCAAGGACTATTGCCCGATGAAGTCGCCCTAACCCGAAACACCACCGAAAGCCTGAACATCGTGATTATGGGCACCCGTTGGCAAGCCGGCGACGAAGTCATTATCGGAAACCAAGACTACGGATCCATGGTAGAAGCTTTTGAACAAGCCGCCGCTCGATGGGGAATCATTATAAAAATCGCCGATGTCCCCAAAGACCCTAGGTCGGATATCGAACTTGTGAATGCTTACTGCGATTTGATAACCCCCAACACCAAAATGCTGCACCTCACCCACATGATTAACCTCAGTGGTCAGCTGATTCCCGTGCAAGCCATCACCCTAAAAGCAAAACAAATTCAACCCAACACTGTGGTGGTGGTGGATGCTGCGCATAGCTTGGCCCATACACCAACCGACATGAGTGATCTTACCAATTCGGGCGTAGATGTCATTGGCGGGAGTTTACACAAATGGCTCTGCAACCCTATCGGCGTGGGATTTTTATACATGAAAAAAAGTCTAATCCCGTCCATTTGGCCACTTATGGGGGATACGGGGGCCGACAAAAACGACATTCGCAAGTTTGAGCACCAAGGGACCAGGCCCATCAACTCGTTGCAAACCATCGCCAAAGCCATTGAATTTCACAGAATGTTGGGATCTGCCGCCAAATTCAACCGCCTTACCTATCTAAAACTTCTTTGGATTGGCAACAAACAAGCGCTAGAGAATTTCGGCAAAGGATTGGGGATACTCAACGACCCGCAGTACCAGGCGAACATGGCCGCGGTAACGGAACTCACCCTGCTCGATGCGTTTAAATTGCAGTCGCCTTTGTTCCAATTCCAAAGAGGCGGAGCCATTGCAACGGCATACGTGAATGGATATTCGCCAACTTCATTGGCAAAAGCGCTGATGGACGATCATAAGATTTTCACGGTGGGCATCGACCATCCAATCATCAAAGGGGTCCGTGTAACACCGCATCTCAGCAGTTCCGCCGCCGATTGCATCGCATTGAACAGAGCTTTTACTCAGATATGTGTCGATTTGATTCCCTCGCCAAAAATCAAATAATTAAACCACGGCCATTTTGTACTTCTCGTTCGGAATTTAACATTAATGCAATCTATTTTGATTAGACTCAAAGTTAGGAGCTCACGTAACTCATGAACAATCATTATTCGGCGGCCTGATAATCAATTCTTCAGCAACACCAAAACATCGTTGCAAGTATCGGCATCATCCTGCCCTGCTTCAAAGACGATTTTATAGTTCTTCAACGCCATTAATTGGTCTCGACGAATTTGCCCATCCCTGCGTCCGTGGAAATTATCCCACAGCACCACCGTCCCTGCTGGAAACCAATCGTTTGCGCCTGAATCTTTGGTATCGAGAGACCACAACGACAATGTCCGCGCGGCTTTGGGCCAATCCGACACCGCCTTTGCTTCCATCCACTCACCATTCTTTCCCAAAGGATGCAATTGCTCACCGGCCAACCAAGGATCGTAATTTTCCGCAACATTGATCGCCGGAATCTGATGCGCCAACACATTGTCCTTGTATTTTGATGTCGAAATCCATTGCATCGCATCGGAAACAGGCTTTCCCGCCGACCTCGCTAAAAATCCCTCTTGATGTCCCAATTTGGCATTCCAAGGATAGGGCATTCCAGCACCCGGAAACGACAGAAAAAACATCCCCAGCACGATGGCAGATTTCAACACCCGATTGAGCGCTTTGATTTCTATGCGCATGATTTTATCCAAGGCCAACATCGCTAGCAAAGCGGCCACCGGAGACACTACCACGAATACCCGCAGCAATCCGTGCGAACCCATGGCGCCCTTCCACCATAAAATGCTATGGGCGACGAAGAAAAAACCGAACAGCGGACACCACAGCCACAGCGCCATTTGGCTATTGGATGCAGGCATTTTTTTCTGCAATCGCTTTCCGATGTATCCCAAAATCATCACCACCGAAACGAGACAAAAAACCGTTACGATGATTCCAGTAATTTCTTTTTGATGATTCAAATAGTACCAAAAATTGCCATGTCCGGCATCAAACCCCCTACCCAACTCCTGCTGAACGTAAGGATTGTGAATAATCAACCAATTCCACTCTCCGCTAACGATTGCCCCCATCAAACCATAAATTAAAACACCTATGACGGTGAGCGGCATATATTTCCAACGATTTCTTAAGGCCAAAAACAGCATCACCGCAGCCAGCAAAACGAACCCTTCGCTCCTTACCATCGGTAAAAACGACGCAAGTACCGTTGCTGCCGTCCATCTGTTACTGGCAAACAAATAGCATATCAAAGCCAACACCATAGCGTTACTCGGCTCCGTGAGGGCAGAATGAGCATTGGCCAAAACGATGGGCTGCCAAGCAAAAAGGAAAATGGTAAGCCAAGGATTTTTTAACCCCACCCGCCTTGCGGTAAGATAGACCAACCAAGCTGCGGCCAAAATACACAAGTGATTAAAAAACAAAACGCCAGAGATCCCAAACCAGGCAAAAGGCATTGCAAAAAAAGTAAAAAAAGGCTTGCCCCACTGGTCCAGCAACAGTTCAGGATGATGCGGTGCCCAACGAGCATACAAATAATGATTCCACGAATCCTGTCCGCCCGAAGGTTCTAACGCCGAAAAGCCGACAACCAAATTCACCAAGGCAACCACAAACAACGCCATCAAAGCAGCGCTACTATTCTGGTTCCAAGCAAATTTTATTTTCATGGCAGCGGAGCGAAGTTAAATAAAAAAGGGACTGAAAATTCAGTCCCTTTTTTATAAACAATCACAGAACATCTAAGGCTAGGCCAAAGTTTCTATGGAAAAATATTAATAAGTACTGTGTACCAACATCATATCGTGAATGCGCTTCTCGGCATGCAAAATCGCTGCTTGCTGATTGTTCACATTTTCACGCTCAGATTTCTTGTAAATTTCCAAGATGGTGTTGTAGATATTCTCCGTTTGAGACATGGCATTTTCACGCACATATCCGTTATATTCAGAATAAACATTGATCAATCCACCTGCGTTGATCACGAAATCAGGGGCATAAATGATACCTTTTGATTTCAATAAATCACCGTGGATTTTTTCGTCTTCCAATTGATTGTTGGCAGCGCCTGCAACAATCTGACATTTCAATTTTGGCAAAGTAACATCGTTGATGATTCCACCCAAAGCGCAAGGAGCGAAAATATCGACATCCAAGCCAATCATTTCCTCACCGCTCACGATGGTTGCTCCAAACTGACTTGCCGCTGCTTGCAACGCTGAATCATTGATATCAGCTACATACAACTTCACACCTTCTTCATGCAAATACTCCAACAAATGCATTCCCACTTTTCCGATACCCATTACGGCAACAGACTTACCTGATAAGCTATCATTGCCCCAAGCCTGTTTGGCAGAAGCTTTGATACCCACGTAAGTACCGTAAGCGGTCACTGGAGAAGGATCTCCACCACCACCCATACTCTCTGGTAAACCCACTACGTGGTCGGTCTCCATATTCACATACTCCATGTCGCGTGTGGTTGTCCCCACATCTTCGGCAGTAATGTATTTTCCACTTAAATTCTCAACGAAACGGCCAAATTTGCGCATCAACGCTTCAGACTTAATCGAATTGGCATCGCCAATGATAACAGCCTTAGCACCGCCCAAATTCAATCCGGCTACAGAGGCTTTGTAGGTCATACCGCGCGATAAACGCATGGCATCTCTGATGGCATCTTTCTCGTTGGCATAATGCCAAAAACGAGTACCACCCAGACCAGGGCCTAATACAGTGTTGTGAATGGCAATGATTGCCTTAAGTCCTGTTGCGTGATCTTGACAAAAAACGATTTGTTCGTGATTTGTTGATTCTAAGCCGGCAAATAAATCAAATGATGTTGCGGGCATATTCTGAGTTTGAACGTCAGCCATAATTAAGGTGCAAAGATACGGAGAATTGAGATATAAAAATTGATTTCAGAAGTGTTAAATCGACACTTCAAGTTGGACGGGTATAGGCCTTGGGGCATATTTGGCCGCTGCAATTGCGATCGCGCGAATATGGTCGGGGGTTGTGCCGCAGCATCCGCCCACAATATTCACCCAACCCTCTTTACACCAGTCTTCCAAAACTGCCGCCATCCCTTCCGGCGTATCGTCGTATTCGCCAAATTCATTCGGCAAACCTGCATTCGGATAACAACTGATCGGCACCCAAGCAACACGGGCCATTTCTTCGATAAAAGGACGCATTTGCGGCGCTCCCAAAGCACAATTCAAGCCTACGCTCATCAAATTGCCGTGAGAAATCGACACCCAAAATGCTTCTGCTGTTTGACCGCTCAGCGTACGACCTGAATTATCGGTAATCGTACCGCTCACCATCACGGGAATATCCAAGCCACGCTCTTCCTTCACCGTATTGATAGCAAACAAAGCTGCCTTACAATTCAAGGTATCAAACACCGTTTCAACCAACAACAAATGGACGCCAGCATCAATCAATGCGATCACTTGTTCGGTGTAGCAGGCGACTAAATCATCAAAGGAAACCGCACGATAACCTGGGTTGTTGACATCAGGCGATAAACTAGCTGTTTTATTGGTTGGTCCGATAGCTCCAGCCACAAAGCGAGGCTTTTCGGGATTCATTGCCGTGTATTCTGCTGCTGCATCCAAAGCCAATTTCACCGCTGCCGTATTTAGTTCCTTCACCAGATCAACCATGTGGTAATCGAGCATCGAAATCGAATTGGCATTGAACGTGTTGGTCTCTAGAATATCGGCTCCGGCCGACAAGAATTCCTTGTGAATATCAGAAATAATTTGCGGTTGAGTGAGCACCAACAAATCGTTATTGCCCTGCAATGGATGCGCAAAATTGGCAAATCTTGTCCCTCTGTAATCCTCTTCCGATAGCTTATGCTTCTGAATCATGGTGCCCATAGCCCCATCGATGATAAGAATTCGTTCCTTTAGTAAATCTTGTATTTTCATTGAGAAATTTGGTGAATCGATTGATTAAAAATGCGTAACGCTAGATCTAAAGCGGTGTGCGCATCCATTTCGTTTTTTGAATTGATGCATGCATCTATGTTAAATGGCAATTTCGCTTTGGCCGCCAACATCAATGGCGATGGCTTGGACGCCCCATCCGACATTAACGTGGGGTATATAAATTTCACCGGATTGGCAAAGGGTGCTTTGCTATCTGAAACTACAGGAAAATCAATGGCCTGCGACATTCCGTATGACTTATCTGAAGAATAAAAAACCAACTCCGGCTCATCTTCGTAAAGGGCTTGAACCGTAGGATTCTGCATCATCGTATGGGTCTTTTCAGGAAAAACCACATCTAGTATTTTCTCATTTAAAGTTGCATTCTCCACAGAATCATTGGGAACAAAGACCATACAAACCTTGTATTGGTAAACCAAATAGGCATTTTTTGTCGCGAATTTCGCATAGGCATATCTGGGTTTTTGAATCGTTTTGTGCAGTTTCTGTTGCTTTTGCAACCGCGCCACAAACGCCTTAAACTTTTCTTCTGAGGTCAGAGCAAGACATAAAAATCTTCCGCCTTCCACTTCAAAGGCAACGACATCGGAATAGAGACCAATTCCAGGCTCAGAAGCATCGTTAACCCCTTTAAAAGCCGAAAGAGAAGCGATGGTATTCTTTAACGAATCAACACTCTTGGGTGGCGTAGTAGAGGCCGCAAAATCACTGCGAAGTTTCTTGGTTTGCAAATGCAAAAACCATTTCGAAGATGCGGGAATCACCAACACCAAATTGCTGCGGGTGTTGAAATTGTACCACAGATAAACGCCGACAGAAATCACCGTAATGGCGGTTAATCCCATGAGCATAAAAACAATCCGCCTAAATCCTTTGTCCATCCGTGCTACAAAGGAACAACACAGATTTCACATATAAACTGAATCGCACAAGGTTTCGATGTGATTTCATAAAAAAGGGCGCCTGCGGCGCCCTTTTTTATGATCTATAAAATTTTTTGCTATTGGATAACCTCAAATTCATTGGGAGATTCCCGCCCGCGAAATCAGATTATTAGTTACCCTTCTTGCAACAAGGCTTCTGACATTCAGAACCGCATTGCTTCTTTTCTGTTGCTGGAACCGCTTGAGCACCCGCAGCACCTACTGCAGCACCTTCGTGACCGCCACATTTGTGTTCAGCACCCGCAGCACCATTGCAACCTGCTTTTGGAGCACCTGCAGCACCTACCGCAGCACCTTCTTTCTTGCAACATGCTTTTACCTCACCATTGGCAGCACCTGCTTTGCTACAACCAGCAGCACCTTCTTTCTTGCAACAAGCTTTTACAGGAGCAACTGCATCGGCAGCCGGAGCCACTTTAGCCACCTCAACAGCAGGAGTATTTTCTACTGGTTGGGCTGCATTTTGAGCCATAGACGACATTGCAAATCCTGCAATGAACAATCCTAAAACGAGTAATTTTTTCATATCTTTTTGTTATTTAAACAAATATACAACGCAGACTTCACATTTTACCACTTCGCAATCACCGTCTCACCGCCAACCGTTTTCTGCTCCAATTGCACCAAAACCTCGGCATCCAAGGGCAAATAAATATCGATCCGACTTCCAAATTTGATAAAACCATACTCACCACCCCTTGCGATCTCCATCCCAGGCTTGGCATAACAAACAATCCGTCTTGCCAACGCACCCGCAATCTGCCTAAACAAAATTTGCTTTCCGCCCTCTTCCATCACAACCGTGGTTCTTTCATTTTCAGTGCTGCTCTTGGGATGCCATGCCACCAAATACTTCCCTTTGAAATACTTGTAATAAAGCACATTGCCCGAAACGGGAGCCCGGTTCACATGCACATTCACAGGCGACATGAAAATACTGATTTGCTTGCGCTTGTCTTTGAAATATTCGGGTTCTTCAACCTCTTCGATCACAACCACTTTGCCATCAGCTGGGGCGATAATCAAACCTTCACCCTCGGGGGTAGTTCTCGATGGATTGCGAAAAAACTGCACCACCATGATAAAAAAGAACAGGCTCATCCCCAGAAAAATCTGAGACACTAACCCCTCTCCTAGCCATGATTGAATGCCATAATTAAGCAAAGCCAACACCAACGTGGTGACAAAAATGATGGTAAATCCTTCTCTGTGTAATCTCATTTTAGAAAGAGCCCCTCAACTTCAACGTACTCGCAACTTTATCCAACGCAACGATATAGGCCGCAATACGCATGTTTACATTATACTTTTCAGCCGTAGCATACACATTATCAAACGCCTGCTTCATCGCACGATCGGCACGACGGTTCACACGCTCTTCTGTCCAATAGTACCCCAAGCGATTCTGTACCCACTCAAAGTACGATACGGTTACTCCGCCGGCATTGGCCAAAATATCTGGAACCACCAAAATTCCTTTGTCGTTCAAAATCGAATCCGCCTCAGCAGTTGTCGGTCCGTTTGCACCTTCTACGATCATTTTCGCTTTGATACGACCTGCATTTTCTGGCGTGATTTGATCCTCCATTGCTGCAGGAACCAAAATATCGCAAGGCAACTCCAACAATTCACCGTTAGTCACTTGGCTTCCGCCTTTGTAACCTTCCAAACTTCGAGACTCACTATTGGCGACATAAGCAATAGCTTCGGTAACGTCAATTCCTTCTGGATTGTAATACCCACCGGTAACATCAGAAATCGCAACGATTTTCACACCCAATTGGGCGATCAACTTTGCTGAAATACTTCCCACATTACCAAAACCTTGCACAACGCAAGTGGTGCTGGTAGGATTTAATCCCAATTTAGCCATCGCACTGCGAGTGCTCACCATTACGCCTCTACCTGTTGCTTCTACACGACCTAAGCTACCACCCAAAACCAAAGGCTTTCCAGTAACTACAGCGTAAGAATTATGTCCGGTAATTTTACTAAATTCATCTACGATCCAAGCCATTTCTTGGGCACTAGTACCCATATCCGGCGCTGGAATATCCTTATCTGGACCAAATACATTGCGCATTGCCAATGTATATCCGCGAGTTAAACGCTCCAACTCTCCCTTACTCATGCTGCGAGGATCACACTTGATACCCCCTTTCGCACCGCCGTAAGGCACGTTTACCACCGCACACTTCCAAGTCATCCAAGCCGCCAAAGCCTTCACCTCGTCCAAGTGAACATCCATACTGTAGCGGATTCCACCTTTAGAAGGACCCAAATGCACACTGTGAACTACGCGATACGCTTCAAAAACGCGAATTGTACCGTCATCCATTGTTACTGGGATATTGGCCGCAACCACCTTATCAGGGACGCGCAAGACATTCGCAAATTGATCATCCAATCCTAATTTCTCTTTGGCCTCATCGAAGCGACGCTGCATGCTCTCAAGTGGATTGTATCTTGGAGTTCCACCATTGTTAGGGGTTGACATATATGTACTTTTTTTAGTTAAGTGGGGCAAAAATAAGTGTAATCTTTAGAGGTTGTTCAACACATATGGCGATTGTGTTAAATACTATACAAGAAGTGCCCATTATTTGGCGAAATATCTCCGCACGAACCTCAACACTATAAATACGTTAGCCCTAAATCTCAAAATGTGCTTAACCTGTCGATAATTCAAAAACAGAAGGACTAAAAAGGCCAAATTGACCGACATGAATTTCCCGAAATACGCGTTCATTCTTAAAAAGAAACCATTAGGAATAGCGCCAGTATCCTTGAAGTCAAATATCGACAGGAATCCATCCACCCCAAACCAAAAAACAACCAAGACCACAACGGCAGAACCATAGCTAACAATCAATCCCTTGAAATAATTTTGCGCGTGCAAATAATGTCCGATCGGCGCTGCGATTCCCAAAAAGATCACGGCGGGCGAAATCAAAAACAAGGTTTCTTTCAGCCCCGAAAACGTCTCCCCAAAAACGAGAATATAAAGCGCATTTGGGACAATCATCGCCACTAGGACGGCGAGCAGGGTTCCCGATGTGGAAATCACGACATATCTTGAAAGCAACTTTTGGAATTTCCTTTGCTGGGCATCAAACACAGAAATTTCGCGAGGATTTTTACCCCCTATTAACGAGCCCACCGAAACCAACATTCTTGAATGAAGAATCGTACCGTAAGAATTGCCAAAAATCCAAATAGTATCGGCAATCAGCAAGGCATTTGCCAGCAATCCCGCCTGTGAATTTCCATATTGCGCCGCCATCCACCACAACGGCAATCGATATAAAAGAAATAGCAAAATATGTCCGAGCTGCGACAAAACTCCGCTTTGAAACATCTCTTTGGGTGGCTGAATTGAACGCCAAAACGATCCATTATTTGACACGATTTGGGCTTGACCTATGACTTCTGAACTTGAGTGATTGGATTGCATTGCCCCGCCCTTAAACAACGACCGAGACTGCCACAAAGAATATAGCCAAACTGCACCGGAAGCATAGACTAGCACCCACAAAATGGCCATTTCATTAAAGCCATAGACATAGTGCAGGGTCTGTCCTTCTAATAAATTCTGAGCCATGCGCAAACTTTGACTGAGTTCTATGGCCGAATGTTTTGGAAAAATAATACCATACAATGCTTCAAATAACAAAAGCAGTCCCAACAACTTCAGGACCTCCATAAATACCTGCAGTTTATTTCTGCGATGCACCCATCCATGGGCTTGATACAGATTATACTGAATATTCAATCCCCCGAGAAACAATCCCTGAAAAAAGAGCAAATTGAGCGTAATCACTTTGGGATGATCCAAACAAATAGGATAAGTACCCGCATTCGGAATAACCCATATAAACCATCCAATCACATAGGCAACAGACAAAACCAAAAACAAAAAGAACCAGGCCGTTGGCAATATGCGTCGTACCGAATATTTCGTCAGCAAGTTCGCCAACGCCCCACCGGCCACCATCTCGCTCACCATCAATGTCAGCTGTAAATAGAGGAGGAAAATCGAAAGAGCTCCCCTGCCATAAGCGCCCATACCCCGAGAATAAATCACAACCACCAATGCCGCAATCACCGCTTTGGCCAGCTGCCAGCCAAATGTCCGCAAAGGACCGCCATCGCTAAAAACAGAATTCTTAATCGCTGGGTCTAATTTTCCGATAGTATTTTGTCCGACATTTATATCCTCGTCACCCATCCCCGCCTCCTTCTATTTTACATGGAAAAGTTTCCAAAAAACATCCCACAGACGCCCATCGAAATAACTCATCCAACAATTTTACATCACCACCACTGAAAACCCTTGGTTTTGAGCCCTTCCCCAGTAAATTTATTACCCAATTTGCCAAAACGTGATCCAGCGCCTTCTGCCGCCGACCGCGCGACACCAGACCATCTATTTTAGCACTCATTACCCAAACTTCCCAGTCTTTAAGCCCCTGCAATGTCATCTCACACTTTGGCACCGAGAATCCTTTTTTATCAACCCGCCACAAAACCTTTTTCGGAACCAAACCCACATCCATCGCTTTACGCAAATACCCCTTGGAATATCCATCCACCAACTTTGCCGTGAGTGAACCACCCAAATCCCAAGTATCATCGCCCCAAGCGTTCAACCAAGCATCCGCCATCCGATAATCATCAGCAAATGGATTCCTCGACTCAATCCCCGCCGCCATTCCATTCCTATCCTCAAAACGCAACAATTGCGTTAGTCTTTCACCATAATAATCCTTGCGCATCAACACATCCGCACACGTCTCAAAAGGACGTCCAACCCAACTACCCAACACCGCTTTAAACCATTGCTTGCCCGCCGCCGCAAAACCCACAGGCCATTTATTCCTCACAGGCCAAAGCGTATTTTTCTCATTCCAAAATGCCGCCTTGTAATAATGAGGATACCCACCAAACAATTCATCCGCACCCTGGCCGTTAAACAAAACCGTTACCCCAGCCGCCTTAACCGCCTCACACAATGCGAAATGCGCCAAATTATTCCAAGCCACCGGAATTCGATGCGTGGCCTTGATATACCTTTCTAAATAGTTACCGTCTAACTTGCGGACATCCACCGTATGCCAAATTCCACCCACATGCTCCACCACCGATTTCTGATATTCGCTTTCATCACCATCCATCCCCGGTGCAATCACCGAAAACACATGCAAATGTGCCTCTTTCCCCATGATTTCCCTCGCCATCCCCACCAAAGCTGCACTATCGATCCCGCCACTCACCGCAAATCCAATCGGAACATCACTGCGAAGTCGTTTCTGCATCCCCACCATCAACTGCGACCTCAATAATTCGATATGATTCTTAGGCTCCTCGTTCAATCCCAACTGCTGTTTCCAACCCGCGCCGTCATCCAATCTCAAATAGTCGCCCGTATGCCATGGCTTAATAATCACCCGACCCCAATCTGAAACCGGATTCAACGCCGAATCTAAACGCAAACACCGATACGTAAGACAACAGCCCATTTCCAACTCCTTAATTCCGTTGAACAGCATATTTCTGTCCGACGCCCCATCTTCCAAATGCGATTTCAACGCCTTTTTACTGAGCGAAACCGCCACACCCTGCAACTCAAGCGCTTGCTTCAACGCAAAATCTTCGCTGCCAAACCAAAGGGATTTTGCGCCATATTCAGAGTTGTCTCCATCCCGATCCAAAAAATAATACAAAGGCTTTACCCCAGTTTTATCTCTGGCCAAGGTTAACTCCTTGAGTTCCGTATCCCAAATGGCGAAAGCAAAAAAACCATCCAATAAAGCAATGCAATCAACCCCTTTCAAACTCCACAATTGCAGCAACACTTCGGTATCCGTGCCCGACGTAGTTGTTAAGCCAAATTCCGATGCCAGCTCCAAATAATTATAAATCTCCCCGTTAAAGGAAATCCAATATCTACCATCAGCACTTTGCATGGGCTGTTTTCCTTGGTCACCCAATCCCAGAATCGACAACCGTCGATGCATGAGCATGGCGATGCGATTATCTCCCTCACCACCAAACACCTCAACCCCAAATCCGTCTGGTCCGCGATGCTTTAGGCCTTCCACCAAGGATTGACCAAAGGCCTTCATTTGAACTTCGAGCTGACCGCCAAAATCAACCCAACCACCTATTCCGCACATAGATCGATCAAATTTCGGTACGACAAATCCAAAACTTCAGCCACCGCATTTTGGGCATATTTTCTTACGGCATCTTCGGCGATTGCCATCCGATTCCATTGCTCATTTTCCAAATACGCCTTTTCCATCGCCAGTGTCATTGCTGCTTCATCCATAGAATCGACCAACAAGCCATTTTCAATAGTCACCATTTCCGGAATTCCTGCAACTGACGATGAAATCACTGGCAAACCACAGCAGAGCGCCTCAGAAATCACGCAAGGCGCATTTTCCATTTCCGAAAACAAAACGAAAGCATCGGCTTCTTGCATTTGAAAAGCGACATCTGCTGCATTTCTTGGTCCAAAAAACGCCACGCTGGGTTGAAAAATATGGAGCAACCCTAGTCCAAAGGCATAGGTTCTCGCCTCGCTTAAGTATAATTCATTGGCGCCTCCAACCAATCGAAATTGCATTCGCCAAGAAGGGTGTTTTTTTTTGAGCGCTGCAAAGGCCCTCAACATACCGAGGATATTTTTTCGGGGTTCCAACGACGAAACATGCAAAAAGGCAAATGGCAAAGCTGAATCTTTATTGGGCTCCTTGAATTGGAATACCGATGTGTCCACCACATTTCGGAACAACACAAATGGTTTTGCCCCTCCGAGATAGGCATGCATACTGCGTTGCGCGGCCAAACTCACCGGCGCTGCAACCGTCACCTTTTCCCAAAGCCTAAAAAAATCCCTCTTAAAAACCCATCCGCGTTTGCCAAACCCATCAAATACCACCTCATTAAATATTGCCCAATGCTCTGTATACCAAAGAGGCACCGCGCCCTTCCCCGCTTTTCTGAAATTCTTATACAAATCGGGAATCAACCTTGCCACCTTATCACCCGCATGAACATGCACCCCCTCGGGAATCCCATGCGCTGCGGCGTGCCGCCGCAGCGCCATCCCCGCAACAATCTTATAAATCCAATAATTTAAAACCCTAAAAACCCCGCCGCCCCATGGCAATTGACCCACCGCCTTCCAAACCACCTCAACGCCAGAAACGCCAGCAACGTCATCCACTCCAACAACTCCGTCAACCTCCATCACCGACATCGGCCTCGCATCCTTTCCCAATCGATACACCGGAAAATGAAACAAAACCAACCCAAATGAATCCTTCCTCCCCCTCTGATATTGCGCAAACGCCGCAGCATGTCGACCAATAAAATTGCCCGCACTCGCATCCAAACTACTTGGATACCAACCCGCTAACCACCATATCGATTTGGAACCGCCCACGTAACAAAAGTAAGCATCCACAAGGTGCCCATCAAATTATTGGCAATTTTTACAAACCTTCCATTCTAACTTGAAAATTTCTCAAAAAAAATCTATCTTTGCACTTCAGTAAATGGCGGTTATAGCTCAGGTGGTTAGAGCACTAGCTTGTGGCGCTAGGGGTCGCCGGTTCGAGTCCGGTTAGTCGCCCTCAAAAAGAAAAAAGCAGCGAAATCGCTGCTTTTTTCTTTTTATTTTATTTCGAAATCACCCACTAGCAATTCCGATAAATGTCTATCAAACAACAGATAGGCATTCAAAAACACCAATCCGGAGCATTTATCAACTAATATACCTCAGCAACTCAGCGCGCGTTGCCGCATCCAAGAACTTGCCGTGGAAACTGCTTGTCACAGTGCTGCTCGACGTATCCTTAATTCCCCTACTGGCCACACACATGTGCTTGGCATCCATCACCACCGCAACATCGTCTGTACCCAAAACCTGCTTCAATTCCTGCGCAATTTGAACCGTCATACGCTCCTGAACCTGAGGACGGCGTGCATAATAATCCACAATGCGATTCAATTTACTCAAGCCAATCACCTTCCCACTGCTAAAGTAAGCCACGTGTGCAAATCCATAAATCGGGACAAAATGATGCTCACAAGTACTGTGAAATTGGATATTTTTCTCAACCAACATCTCCGAATACTTATAACTGTTTTCGAAAAGCGTAGGCTCCGGCTTGTTTTTGGGATCTAGGCCCTTAAAATGCTCGTTCACATACATCTTGGCAACGCGCAATGGCGTCCCCTGTAGGCTCTCATCGGTCAAATCCAACCCCAATACATGCATAATCTCCTTGAAATGCTTGGCAATCAACTCAATCTTTAGCGAATCATCCATCGCAAAGGCATCCTCTCTCAAAGGCGTCTCTGGCTTAATCGAAATGTGCGAATCGCCCATCTCTTCCCACTGCTTCAGCAGTTCATTTGCTACATTTTTATCCATTAAACTCTACAAAATTACGTGGTGTCTCGTACAATCTTACACTCAAATTCATTTCCTGGGGAACGCGAGCCCGTAATTTTTGCCATATCACCCAAACGATATTCTCGGCTGTTGGATTCAAATTGCGAAATTCCTCAGTATCCAAATTCAAATTCTTGTGATCAAATTTCTCAATCACCTCTTCTTCGATGTACTGCTTAATCAATTTCATATCAATCAAATAACCCGATACCGCATCCACTTCACCCTCAACCTTAACCTCCAGATCGTAATTATGGCCATGGTAATGCGCATTGTTGCACAAACCAAAAAAAACCTTATTCTCAGCATCAGTCCACGCAGGGACATGCAAACGATGGGCAGCATTAAAATGGGCGGTGCGGTAAACGGCGACTCTGTGTGACATCCTTTTGATAGAAATAGTGATAGTAAAACCAAACAAATCGCAAATGGTTTGTTTCTATACAAAACTATGATGCAATTCACATTTATCACCCATGTTGATGCCAATATTGACGAGGTTAGTCGAAAATTCAACAAAGAATTGCTCCTCAAACTCAACCCGCCATTCATAAAAATGAATTTACTGCGATACGATGGCCAACACACCGGCAATCAACTCTCCTTCCAAATTGGCATCGGACCCATGAAGCAACAATGGGATGGCATCATTACCGCTCACCGCTACACGCAAAAAGATTGGCTTTTCCGCGATGAAGGTCTCAAACTTCCCCACCCCCTAAAAACTTGGAAACACACCCACGCGCTGAAGGCCACCGGTGAAAACTCAACCCTCATTATAGACCGACTAAAATTCGAAGGCTTAAATCCTTTCTTTACCGCGATACTTTGCCTACCGTTTATCTTGATGTTTTGGATGCGAAAACCGCTATACAAAAAACATCTGGGCACTCGCTAATCGTGTTTGTGATTCCGATAAAGCCCGTCCATCACCACCACATGGGGCAAGGTGACCAACGACAACAATACAAAGGCAAATCCCAGATTCGATTCCAAATCAAATCGCAGTAAAAACGCCATCCCCACCAAGGCCATCAATCCAAAAGGTATAAATCCCATGAGCGTTTTTTTTCTGTTTTGATTGTAATTCACAAGAACATAGTCCAATTGATATTGCATCGATTGTAAGGCATGCCAAAAGCAAAAAACAACAACAAATCCCAAGAGCAAAGGCGTTAGCCAATACCAAACGGTGACCAAAAACCACTGTAGTAAATACGACATCCAGCCACTGCGATGGGTGCGATACAAAACTGCGCCGTACATCAAAACAAAGACGATCGAAACTACAAGCAACCCGCTATCATTGAGATGCCCGATGTCGGAAACAGTGGCGCCAGGCCGACCCAGCATCGTCGAAAAAATACCAAATACCTCTTGGCTGTGCTTGAGCACCGGGAAAACCACCAACCAACCGCCCCATAAGACAGAATCCAACGACCAAATCCGCTTTGCGTTAAAATTCGACTGACCAAAATGATGGATCGAAATCAAAAGGAATAACGCCAGAGACAGCATCGGCCAAACATACCATAAAGCCAGATAAAGCAGCATTATGCCCAGGTACATTACTAAAAATTTCGCACTGCCCGACGTGTTTTTTTCTTTGCGATAAAAAAAGTCGTTGCCGCCGTGAGGAATCCCCAAAAACACCAAACCCACCAAGCAGAGCGCGCCTTGCAGCATCGCAAATTGCAATAGAAACGGCACCATGAGAATAAAAAACAATTGCAATAACAACTGCCAACGAAACAGCGGCGATCTGGTATAATTTGATTTCAGCGCTTCCATATCAATTCATCCATTTGGCAAACAAAGTCCTCAAAAAAAGTCGCTTCGGCAACCACGAAAATATCACTATTTCTTGCAAAAGATTGGTTTTTTCATTCAAAAACCGCAGCACAGTGGATGCCCTTTGGTGCTGAAACAATTGATCAAAAATTTGCTTCCCTCGATTGGGGTGTTTTTGTAAAATTCGCAACAGCAGATCATCGTAAAAACGGAACCTCCTTTTTCGATATATTGTCGGAATCAATTCATTACTTTTTAGTGCCGATGCGATCGACTTACCATGTTGCATCATTCGCAAAAAACCATAGCCCGTAGTGGGTTTCAAGGCCCCGGCCACCACGCCCAATAGCACAATTCTTGTATCTGCTGCATGAAAGCGCTCCGACGCGTCAAAAATTGAACTCATGGGTATGGCGTTGTGTTCCAATTCAATCATTGATACATCCCAACCCCGTATTTCACAAATTTCTTGAAGCATTCTTTGCCCTTCCTCCAATCCCAAAATCTCCTTATCAAATTGCGTCACTTCAATCAACGCCTCTTCCCCGCTGAAAGGCAGAACATATAGAAACCGCGTTTTACCTCTCTGCTCAATCCTGAAATCCATCAAAGTACATGCGGCGGAATCAAATATAGTTTCACCAGATTTGCTCTTTACCCGCCAACCCACAAACGATTGCCACAAAGCAATTTCCGATGTCTCGACTGATGCGCCTCCACTGCCAAAAAACCATTCGGCAGCCACGTTGAGGTTCTCAACACCTGCGTCATTATCAATTTGGACGTCCACCGAAACCTGACTCCCAATTTGACGAGTTGCTGCGACACGACCAAAACACCAATCAATATGGCCAGAAGATACAAGCGCATTTTTTACAAAAGCGTAAAATGCCTCGCTCCGGCAATGATGGTAAGTGTAAGGATCGATGCGCTGGGATTCGCCAAACACTTGAACTTGACTCCAGGAAAAATCAACAAAACTCAGATCCTGAATCAAAGCATCGCCCCAGAAACACCAAGTTCTATCGTTTTGCTTGGATTTATCGCACTCCACAATGAGTAACGTTTTATCGTCTAACAAACCCTCTTTATGCAACCAATAGGCCAACCACAAACCGGAAGCGCCAGCGCCTTGAATGATATAATTGTACTTCTTTTCCAACGACAATAAAGAATACAATTAACCACAAAAAACATTCAATTGTTTGAATCACAATCTATTATTATCTATTATTTACCCAAAACCCAACTGCACTAGGGAGCAAATCGTGTAAAAAATGTGCATCAAAACCCCAAAACACTATTGAAAGAAGGCCTAACTTCGTTTCTATGAAATTTTTCATCGATACCGCCAATTTGGCCCAAATCAAAGAAGCAAACGACCTCGGAATTTTAGACGGCGTTACAACCAACCCCAGCTTAATGGCAAAAGAAGGCATCTTCACCGAGGAAGCTGTTTTGAACCACTACAAAACCATTTGCGAAATGGTGGAGGGTGATGTAAGCGCGGAAGTGATTAGCACAGATTTCGAAGGCATGATTGCCGAAGGTGAAAAATTGGCAGCACTCCACCCCAACATCGTAGTGAAAGTTCCTATGATCAAAGAAGGTGTCAAAGCCATCAAGTATTTTTCAGATCGCGGAATTCGTACCAATTGCACTTTGATTTTCAGTGCAGGTCAGGCGATTTTGGCCGCAAAAGCTGGCGCCACATATCTTTCTCCTTTCATCGGTCGCATCGACGATCAAAACTGGGAAGGCATCGATTTGATCAAACAAATTGCTGAAATCTATGCTGTTCAAGGGTACGACACTCAAATTTTGGCTGCTAGCGTGCGCACTTCATTACATATCGTTCAATGTGCTACACACGGCGCCGATGTTGTGACTTGTCCGCTAAGTGCAATTCTGGGATTATTGAAACACCCATTAACTGATTTAGGCTTGGCTCAGTTCCTTGCCGATCATGCCAAAGGAAGCAAATAATTTTTTTTATACCATTTTCAAAAGGAAGGAGCCCGCATTTGCGGGCTCCTTCCTTTTGAAACACTAGTAATCAATAATCCAACATCATTTATTTTGTATTTAAAACTTAATTATTCTTTTTTTGTTAGAAGTTTATGGTAGTTACACTTCGACAAATGCAATACGTGATTTCGGTAGCGAGATTAGGAAGTTTCTCTAAAGCAGCCGACGAATGCTCTGCAGACCAATCAACTGTAAGTCAGCAAATTAAAACATTTGAAGACCGCATGAATGTCGAAATATTTGATCGTACATCAATCCCCATCACAGTAACCCCCGCGGGCAAAGAAATTGTGGAAAAATGTGAAAAAATCGTTGTACAAGTTGATGAAATGATTGCGCCATTTAAGAAAAAGAAATTGCTCTAATTCTAAATCACAACCCCACAATCAAACTTCTTCGCTCCAAAAGCACAATATCTCGCCAAATACCATTGGCCATTTTACCTATTCTTTCCCGCCTTCCTACCAAACGAAATCCAAATTTTTCGTGCATCGAAATGCTGGCCTGATTCTCAGGAAAAATCCCCGATTGCAACATCCAAACCCCATTCTCTTCCGATGAGGCAACCACAGCCTTCATCAAGGCATTGCCCATCCCCTTCCCCAAGTAATCTGTATCGACATAAATACTCAATTCGGCAACACCGGAAAATACAACCCTTGAACTCACTGGACTCAAGGCAGCCCAACCCAAGACCGAACCTTCATTAGCGGATTTAACAACCCATCGCGAGTGCAGTAAATGCTTTGCGTCCCAGCCCTCCCAAACGGCGGCCGAAGTATCATAAGTGGCATTGCCCGATTCAATCCCCTGGGTAAATATCCTTGACACCGAAGGATAATCAACCGATTGCATTGGTAACAACGCAAAATCTAAAACGTCACTTGCATCAGGCACGCCCATCGAAAATTAATATTGTTCCTTTTTATTGGGGAAATCCTTAGACTTGACATCGGTAATGTAATTTTCCACCGCGCCTTTCATCAAATCGTATAAATTGGCGTAGCGTCGCAAAAAACGGGGTGAAAACTCATTGGTAATTCCTAACAAATCGTGAACCACCAAAACCTGTCCATCAACGCCAGCGCCGGCGCCAATCCCAATGACAGGAATCGTTAAATTCTCGGCAACTTTTTTGGCCAATTTCGCTGGAATTTTTTCCAATACGATAGCGAAACAACCCGCCTCTTCCAACATTTTACTGTCGCGAATGAGTTTCTCCGCCTCAACATCCTCAGTAGCACGCACCGTGTATGTCCCGAATTTATAAATACTCTGAGGCGTTAAACCCAAATGCCCCATCACCGGAACGCCGGCCGTTAAAATCCTTTTGATACTTTCCAAAATCTCTTCCCCACCTTCCATTTTAATGGCATGCGCGCCGCTTTCCTTCATGATCCGAATGGTTGATGCCAACGCCTCTTTACTATTGCCCTGATAACTACCAAATGGCAAATCCACCACAACCAAAGCCCGACTCACACCCCTAACCACAGAACTGGCATGATAAATCATCTGGTCCAAAGTGATTGGCAATGTAGTTTCATGTCCGGCCATGACGTTTGATGCACTGTCGCCCACCAAAATCACATCAATTCCCGCCTGATCCACAACCCTAGCCATGGAAAAATCATAAGCCGTTAACATGGAAATCTTCTCACCGCGCGCCTTCATTTCATGCAAAACGTGGGTTGTCACCTTTTTTTCTTCTTTCTTATGTATGCTCATCGCCGTTGATTTATTGCTTCTATTCGATGGAAATTCTGCCTAAGTTCACAAACTTTACCCCAAATGAAGCATCTTTGTATGTAAATTTTAAGCAAAAGTAGGATTATTTTCAATGAAACATTCTTCGATTCGGGTTTGGGGTATAGCGATTTTTTTGATGTTCATTTCGTCGATGTTTTTTAGTGCATGCGAAAATGAAGTCAACATCAATGCAGATTATAAAGAAACAGTTGTAATCTACGCCCTTTTGGATCCGGAAGACACCATTCAATATATCAAAGTCAACAAAGCCTACCTCAATCAAGGCCTCGGTGCATTGGAAGCAGCAAAAATATCCGACAGTTTATACCTCGATAGCACCCACGTTCAACTCAAGCGATTGAATACCGGCCAAATTATCATCTGCAAAGCGGAAGAAGGACCCAAAAAAGATTCAGGGATTTTCGCAAATGATAAAAATATTCTTTGGGCAACGCGAGAAAAAATCTACCCCAACGAGGAATACGAAATCACTGTCACCAACCCAATAACGAGTACCAAAGCGGTATCGATAACCAAGACGGTAGGACCGGCAAAAATCCGAGCGCCCTTTATCGACCAAACCAATATTTTTAGCGTAGGCCCAGAATATATAAATGTCTCATACGTCGCCGCAGCCAACGCCTTTTCCTACGATATACAATTTCATGTCTTCTACGAAGAATTTAGCACTGCTGATACGGGCAAAAAAATAACTAAAATGGCGACATGGAAGATGATTACAAACTTCCTTGTTGGCAACGTATCCTCACCAATCCGTCAAATCCCACGCCTAAGTTTCATACAGTTCTTACAAAATTCCATCACCGCATCTCCTACCCTAAAACATCGCATCAAATGGGTTGGGATAACGATGTTTGGCGCAAATCAAACACTCATCGATTACATTTCGGTGAATGAGCCGAGCATCGGCATCGTACAAAAACAAGCAGACTACACCAATATAACCGGCGGTTACGGACTATTCGCAGCAAGATGTAAACAGACTGTCTGGGGTATTCCAATGGATCCAGCATCGATTGTCTATTTACAGAAACACGAACTCACGAAAGCGTTGAATTTGGTGAGGTAATTTTCAAACAAAAGCCATTCGCTTTTTTACTTCCCAAAACGACCTACACGGGGGAAATAGGCAATCAAAGGCTGTAAGTCACTCAAAATTTGAGAATACGGAGCGGTTTTAAGCTCATCGTAAGTATTTGCACCTGTCAACACCCCAACGTTCCATGCACATCCTGCAGAGAACCCTTCGTACAAATCACTAATTGTATCGCCCACTTTCATTACAAAATGAGAATATTCGATATTTTCTTTTTTCATCGCTAAGCGAATCATATCTGGCTGAGGACGACCCATCGCAACTTCATCGCTTCCGATATAGCCATGTAACACTTTCTGCAATCCTAAATTATCGACGATTACCGTTGCTACTTCGCGATTAAATCCCGTGTTCAAATACAACTTCGCACCATGACTTCTTACGGCTTCAAATAACTCGGCAGCATGGGGCATCAACGATATCAACCCTTTCGTTGAATATTGTTCGATCAACTGTTTATTGAAATAGCCTTCCAACTTTGCAATCAACTCAACATCTGCAGTAATCTTACTCAACGAACACAATTGTTCAAAAGCGATTTTCTTTGGAATACCCATCACATTGTTGGCCGCTTTGATATCAATATCTACGCCGGTTAGTGCTTTCATACTGTCAATAGCCGCTTGTTGCACCAAGCCAGAGTCGTTCACCGTAGTGCCCGCCATGTCTAAAACAATTAATTTAGGGTTCATCAAACAAAATTGAGCCTTAAACAATATTGGAATATTGCCTCAACATGAATTATCCCCCCGTAATCAACATTAAAAATACACTCAGTTAACATATGAGTGTTAAATTGACAAAATACAATTAAAAATTACATAATAATCACATGGATTTATGGCGAGAAATTGCGGCTTCATGAAAAACGTAGCAATCCTATACGCTGAAAGCCAATTCACGCCTTGGCAAGAGAACATCAATCTCAATACTGTACTGAATATCAACAAGTCTATACCTCAAGAATTCAACACATCAATCATTCATATGACCGAACCAAATGCTGCACTTGCGAGCCTTTTGAAGCAATTCCATTGGGTATTTAATATGTGCTATGGTTTTGGCCGACATTCCCAAGCCGACATCGCCATGTGGTTAGATAAAAACAACATCACCCACTTGAGTAGTAGTGGAATTGCTCAGTATATCGCTCAAGACAAATTCACTGTAGAAAAGAAATTGATGGCAGTTGGAATAGATGTCCCTCAGAGTTTGGATAGTCCGTTGAACCTAACCCACGATTTTTACATCAGTAAACCTCGATTGGGCGGATGCCATAGAGACATTGAAATTGTCCCAAAGCAAGAGATCGCGTTTAATTGGCAGCGATGGAAAATGGAAGGAAAAATCGTACAACCCTACCTATTCGGCAGAGAATTTAGCGTGGCTATATTGCCAACGGAAGATGGGAACGAAATGACTTCCTTACCCCCGCTGGAAGTCATCCCAACACCCGCTAGACCCGTATTTATTGCCGGAAGTTCGATGGGAAAAACCAAACGGGACTTTTTTCCATTGGTAAACAATGTTGAATTGAATAATATCAATACAGTTGCTATGAAAGCCCACGAGACCCTTAATCTTGAATATATGTCGAGAGTAGATATCCGCATGATCAACGGAACCCCCTACGTATTAGATGTAAACACAATGCCAAACTTGCACCCCACACAGAGCATGTTCCCAGCACTATTGAGAATTCACAAGATTGCGATGGCTAATTTCATTGCGCGATTGATCAATTTCCATGAAAGAAAGACAATCAATAAATCCTCAAACAACCAACTCCATACCGAAAGCTTCATGGATGTCTTTGCTTAATAAAAGACATTTTTGACCTTCACTGGTTGATAGGCGATGGAAATTCTTGAAGTTCCCCAAATGGTAAAATTTGAGAATTTCCGCCGTCCACCAGATTAATGTAGGACGGTGATGACAAAAAATAGACAATTGTCCTTGGTGCAACGTCCAAGTGCATTGACCCGGATGAGAAAATTCAATAAAAATCAGATTGGATTGATTGGACAACCAATGCCACAACTCAAATTTAGATTGAATTAAATCATCTCCATCTGAAATCACTTCCCTGCCATCGTCCTCAACCGTTATGATTTGATGAATTTTAATTGGTGTGTTGATAGGCAGGACTTCAAAAACTTCCATACCCAAATGTCCTATTGAGAACAATTGTTTCGACAGGCATGCATAATATCCAGTTTTCATGATTTGATTTTCAATTCAACATTAATTATTCAATGTTTCAAAGAAGTTAACTTTCAATAAAATATCAGTAACGCAAAGACAAATTACCCCACAAGATTTCCACGATTTAGCAATACAGCGGCGATACATAATTCATATGAAAAAGATTGATTAGCACGTGGAAAATTCTTGGCCAAAACTTGTAATCCTTGATACTATTGGTATTGCCATTGGTGATACCGACAAAATTACCAATATCATAAACGACACCATAAAACGCAATGGTATCATCACAGAAAAATGGGTGATTCGCAAGTTGATTGGAAAGCCAATTATAGAAATCACAGAAATAATTACTCAACGTTGGTTGAGAGACCCAGAGCCAGAAATTGCAGTAAAAATTGTCAAAGATATCATTGAACAACTCCGTGTAAGTTTCTCGGAAAAAAGTAATTTACACATCCATCCAGAATTGATAAAATTTCTAAAAAATGCAAAAAATGAGAATTGCAAGATTATTGGTGTCTCATGGCTACCCGCTGCCATTACAGATGAGATATTTAGTAAGAGTGATTTGCCACAATATTTCGACAGTTGGGTGAGTTACGATCAAACGCCACGGTTTCAGCCATTCCCCGATATCATTCAACAAATCTCCCAAAAGGAAAATGTCAAAAACACTGAGAATATCGCAAAAATTGGGATCTCAAAAATTGCACTCCTTGCTGGCTATCACGCTCAGTGCAAGTGGAATATATTAGTTAATCAATCCGAAGAAGATTCGGAATGGACCGCTTATCCATTTTCACATTCGGTAAAAGACATTGCTAGTCTTTCTAAAGTATTCCAACCATCAACAAAACAAAAGAAGAAATCCATTTTCAAAAAGGATAAATCTTGATGATGAAATTTTAACCTACCGTTAATCATCGAGAAATGCACTGCCAACATCCCAACACTTCTTTTGTATAAAAACCCTAGTGAATTTACATACCCACACAACTTATTGTGACGGAACGACAAGTGCGCTCGATTTTGTTAAAAAAGCCAAGCAATTGCAATGGGAATATTTGGGGTTTAGCGCCCATGCACCTCTTCCATTTCCTTGCGATTGGCCCATTAAATCAGATGATTTAGAAAAATACACAGCCGAAATCACCA
This sequence comes from Chryseobacterium gleum, assembly GCA_945870885.1. Lineage (GTDB taxonomy): Bacteria > Bacteroidota > Bacteroidia > NS11-12g > UBA955 > UBA955. The sequence continues at coordinate 29,137 of CAMBTR010000011.1, forward strand.
ACCTAGCCCATTTAAATCAGTCGGAGTTAAAAATCCTATGCGGATTCGAAATTGATTATCTTCTTGGTTTGGGATATCCCGCTTTACAATTTCCAGAAGTCAAGAAATCAGAATTCCTTATCACTAGCATCCATTTTGTCAATAACCCAAATGCTCAAAATCCTAATACCCAATATCTAGAAATCGACGGTAAATATTCTCAGTTTCTGCTGGCATTGAAATCTTATGGATTCGACCTTAAGAAATTACTGCAAGCATTTTTAGATGCAACCCAGCAAATGATTTCCGAGCCTGTGGGTACGCTAAAAATCATTGGCCACATTGACAAAATCATCCTAAATGCAGCCAAGGCAAGTGAATTTACTGCTTTAGAAAATTGGTTCTATGATGAACTATTTCAACTTGCAATAAGCGATAGGAATAACTATGATTTTATTGAGATCAACACCCGGGCCATGTATAAAAAAGCCCTGAGCAACCCCTACCCAAAACTGGAATTCATCTCAAAACTTCATCACGCCAAAATCCCACTCATCATCAATAGCGACGCCCATCAACCTTCCGAATTAAATGGATCGTATAGCACTTTACATCAATTGCTCTCAAATTGTGGACTAGAAAGCATCGTAAAAAACCACGCGAAATTCTGATGCCGACTCAAAAAAACTCCCATCAAATATTAACATCCCTGGCTTTGGGAGGGCTAACATTTTCCATTTACACCTGTATGTACGCGTTGAGAAAACCCTTTTCGGGATTAACCTTCAACGATATGATGCTATGGGGCATGAATATTAAAATTTGGATGGTTTTATGTCAATTGATTGGCTATACCCTAAGCAAAATTGTCGGTATTCGCTTTTTTGGAGGGCTGAACAGAGACTACAGAGGTATTTTCCTAATCTGCTTGATGGCGGCATC
>CAMBTR010000012.1 GCA_945870885.1 Chryseobacterium gleum
GCATCGAGGTTGCCGGTGAGGTTGGTTGTGGCCAGAATGATCCCTTCCATATTTTCCATTTCTTCCAAAAAGATATTTTTGAGGGCGTTGTTCATGGAGTCTACGCTGGTGCTCACATCTACGCGTTTGCTAAATAGTGCGTCGGCCTCGTTGAACAGCAGGATGCATTCTCGTTGCGATTGTTTGCGCAGTTTGCGATATTGTTTGAAGACATTGCGGGCATTTTTTTCTGATTCGCCCACCCATTTGTTTTGAATTTGGGCCACATTGACCTCCATGATGGGCAGGTTGTGCGATTTGGCGAGTTGCAAGCAGAATTCGGTTTTTCCTGTGCCGGGGTATCCGTAAAGGAGGATGGAAATGCCTTTGTTTTGGGTGTGAAAGGTTTCGTTGATTTTGGCGCGGATTTGGGGCTGAAGCATGCGTTGTATGGGCTTGAGCTGCAGTTGTGTGGGTTGATCGAACAGCAATTTGATGGGTGCGATTTTCTCAGGCGCGCGATGCGGAACTGTGATTTGTTTGGCTTCCAAGAGGCTCTCAAGTATGTCGGGACTCAATTCTGGCAACAGCGCGTGTATGCCTTCTTCGGTTACGGCAATTTCAATGTCATCGTCGAGGAGGTCTTTCCCCACAATTTCGAAATAACCCATTTGGAATGGATGCCAATTTTCATTGAGAATTTGGGCTTTTTTAAAGGCTTTGACTTCCCAATGCGGACGTTCGAGGAGATGAAAGAAGTCGTTTAGGCTAATGGATTCGTCCACGACAACTCTTTTCGATAACGTAGCTAAATAAAGCAATATTGCGATATCAGGACAGTGTACAGTTTCGATGTGTTGTTTGAGGTATTTAACACAGGCGAGGGTTTCATTTTGTTGGATGTTGAGCAGCGCCATCGGATCGGATTCAAAGGGGGATGTCATCATGCCAAAGGGATGATAATGTCGGGTAGAAATCACCTGATCCATGAAGTTTCTCAGGAACGGGACGATGCCTTTGGGTTGCAGTGCTTGGAGGGTATTTAGGTCGCCGGAGCTCAGTGCTTTTTTAAAGCGCGGATGGACGTATATGTCGGTGCTGCTATCTCTTTCCCTCATAAGAATTTTGCTTTCTACGAGGTTGTGAATGGCTTGTTGGATGGGGCTTCTTTTGTTGTTGATGAAATGGCGAAGGGTTTTGATGAGGAATTTCTCGGTCACTTCATCATAGTCTGGATCGGCCGAGTTAACCAGTGCTAGGATGGCGGTTTCCAGTACATTGAGGTTGATTTGTTTGCTAAATTCGATGAGGGGCGATAGCTGGGGAAGCGCTAGATTTTTAATGGGCGTTGCGAGAATAAGGTCGCAAATGGATTCTAGTGTTTCAAGGAGCTTGTTTTGGCTCTCCGATTGGGTTTGGGTTGGATTGTTAAGAAAATTATCAGACATAGCCATTCAAGATACGTCGAATTGGAGTCGATTTTTATACGCTTACGCGACAAAAGAAATCCACAAAAAGGGTGAGGAAGCGGAAATATTGGGCCTTCAATTTTTGAGTGGTAAGAAGATTTTTTTCATTAAAAAAGGGAGGGGCGGCATAAATGCCGCCCCTCCCTTTTTTGCAATAGTTAATGAAATTATAACATCATTTTTGATGTTTGATTAGAACAAGGTTATTTACTTTTCATTGATACAGGCAAGGTTGGGCTTTGTATCCACTTGCTCAAAGAATCAACCAATCCAAACATGTAATTGTAGATGGCAAGGTTTACATACACTACAGCCAATCCAAGCATCACATTCACGTAAGCACCACCTACCAATAATAAATCGTGGCGGTTCCAAAGCATATCGCCGTTAAAGGTTGCTGCTTCATCCAATCTGAAAGCTGTAACGTTGGTAATCACACCGCTTAAGTAATCCAAGCGCAAGGCAGCCAATAGAGCGTTCAAGCCATCCATAGGCAAAGATGTTACCCATCCAACTACGCCAAGCATTGATGAATTCATGCAAACGCAATAAAGATTGGTATCGAAAAGGAAAGATAAACTTAAGCAGGTGGCGCAAATGAATCCGCTTACGGCCGCAATTTCTCCCAACATCAACAAGTTGGTGGTTACGAAATCCTTAAACATGAAACCTACCATGCCGTTGTGTGAAGCGCCAAGACTCTCGCCGCGAGAACGAATGATGTGTGAAATAGGGAATGCGGAATACATCATTAATACGGTGGTTAGCATGCTGCCCGCTTTGGCCAAGCCAGAGGCATCGGATCCCATAAAGTCCATTGCGCCCATTACGATGGCAATCTCCATGGATAATAAAACCAAAAGAGAAACGAGTTGATAAATTGATGCAGTGTAAGAACGAATTCCGCCCTGCGAGTCAAAGTTTGATACAGCAGTGTTTAATCCTGCATTCATGATCTTCTGATTCACCATTCCTGGAAAATCAAGTAGTGTTTGGTAAATTTTTTTCATATATATATTGATTAGCAAGTACAATTAAATCAATACTTTAGTAAAAATCAATAGATTTTATAACGATTATCATTTATTATCCACAAAAGAGCCATAAAGGCTGTAATTATGTGAATAACCGTAGAAAAACGATAAAATGAATCTCGTAGGAATTATTAAAAAACAATCATTTACGAATTAATAATTATAAAAATATCCGTCGTTCAACGAATTAGTTGAATCATTCCCGAAACACTATGTTTTGTTTGGGCGGGAAATAGGCAATGTAGTAATTCGCTAATTACTCAAAGATCACAGGGATCACCTGCTGTCCTTCTTTGGCTGAGATTTTCAAATACCAAACTCCGGCTGACACTTGGACGTTGAATTCTTGTTGTTTGAGTTCGCGGATCAACCATGTCTGTCCAATTTGTCCTTGAATGTTCACCAAGGAGATATTGACATCATGCAAGGGAGTTAAGCAATTCAATACGAATGCTCCATTGCTTGGGTTGGGTGACAACTTTAACAGGTTTGCAGGAATTTCCTTTAAACTGTTAACTGCGAATGTTATACAGGCTGAAGTGTCGGTGCAACTGTTTTCGGTAACTGAGATTGCAAATTTTCCGTCTTGAGCCGGGGTGAAATCTTTGTTTGTTGCCCCAGCAATTTTAGCCATACCATTATTGCAATCCAACCATTGGAATGTCGCGGCAGAATTGGTTGTCGTTGCCGATAGGGTATTTACACTTCTTGTTGTACCAACGTTGGCATTATTAATGGTGACATTAATGGTGTATTCGATGCTATCGCAGCCTTTATAGCCTTTGATGTAGTCTTTTACGGTTTTGCTGGTTGTTACGACTTGAACGCCTGACGGAACTTTGTAGCTTCTACAAGCAACGGGAGATAATGACAATTTGGTTGCAGTAGACATTTTCAAATTGATTGTGATAAAACTATCGCAACCTGCTTTGTTTAGACTGAAGAGCGTATCATAATAGGTTCCAGATGCGGAATATGTATAATTGCCAGATGGACTTTTGTAACTATTGCATGCAATGGGGGAAATAGTTCCATACGTTGATGCGCTTACCACGGTGTATTCGATGGCACTATCGCAACCAGCAACGTTTTTGATGGTATCATAATAGACGCCGGGTTTTTTGAAGACCAAGTTACTATTTGTGGGGCAAACTATGAATTTACAGAATTTGAGTGTGCGTTTTGCAGTGCTCGACTTGGTGATATTAACGATGTGGTAGTCAAAACTATCGCAACCCAAATAGGTTTTGAATTTATCTACATAAGTACCGCTTTTGGATACTTTGGTGCCATTGGTTAAGGTTGCTTGCAGACATTCATTATAATAGATGAAGTTGGTGTCTTTATATCCGATGGTCACGAAATAGGCAATTGAACTATCGCATCCAGCTTTGTTAGAAATAGTGGCCTTGTAGGTGCCTGATTTTCGATAAATAGCGCCATTGTTGGGGTTGATGAATGAATCGCAGGCGCTCACTTTTATTCCTGAACTCGTGGGCTGATTGATGGTTAATTTGATTGTCATCACAGAATCGCAGCCTCTCCATGATTTCACGGTGTCTTGATATGTTCCTGATTTGATGATTGTCTTTTTCTTTGAAGGCAGAAGGTATTTGGAACAACGAGTGACGCTAAATTTTGAGTACGCAACAGTATCGCAGTAAGAACGCCCTAAAACGAAATTGGATGTTGAGTCTTGTAATCTGAAATTCGCAAGGGTTGATGTGTTGCTGTTGCCAGACCCGTCTTTAAGTGTTGTTACACTTGTATTGTTTTTATAAGGAACACCATCGTCATAACTTAATTGAAGCATCAAGCCGGCTGTTCCGCTTTTGTATGACTTGATCATTCCTTCACGGATTTCCTTGAAATTTCTGGCATAATTCCAAATCCGGGTTTCTTCTAGCGTTCCACCGTATCCTGTTGCAGGATCTACAATCCACACATCGGCGCCTTTTGATGAGTAGCTTAAAGCGAATGTTGCAGCCACTGAATCGCTAAGCGAACCGTCGATATACATTTTGATCATTGCACTATCATAGGTTACGGCCAAGTGATGCCAAGCATTGGTTGATAGGGTCATTGAACTCTTAAGGGTTGTGGTTGAGCTTCCATCAAAGAATTGAACATCTACGCCGGCGCCATTTCCAGTTCCAAATCTGTATCCTTTTCCTTGATGCCATATTATTGGGGCACAATCCGCGCAAGGGCTAGAGCTGAAACTCTTGGCATACATCCAGGTTTCTAGAGTGATTTTTGTAGGACTCAGTGATGAGTTTCCGGTCACTACCACTTGGTCGTTCACGCCATCAAAATTCAACGCCACCACCTGAGAGAAGGCTGTGGATATTGAAAATAGAAATGCAATAATGGGTAATATTTTTTTCATGAATTTATTCTTAGATTTCAAATGTTACGAAAAAAATCGGGTATTCAAACTAATGTGCAAAAAATTGCAGTTCCTTGATTCGTAATTTATTGGAGATTTTCATCTCGGTGATTATTAATCGCCTTTAATTATGGAATTTGGTAATTTTTATTTGATTTACTATTTCTATTCTGTTAGCTAGTCGATGACCAGCAAGCGCTGACTCAGGCCCTGACGCGAGTTGCTTGAAATGCGTATGAAATAGATTCCTGGTTTGATGTTGATGGGCAAACTAAAGGACTCAGAAGGGTTGAATGGGGTTTCAATGACGATTCTACCTAGGTTGTCGGTGATAGACACGATGCCATTTTTTACTGTAGAATTCAATTGATTATTCCCGGCAGTTATATTGATGTTCGATCCAACTCTTACAGGGTTTGGGCCAATCGAGAAAGGGGGATTTTCAAAATTTGAAGTCTTGTTTTTACAGGGCAATTGGTTCATATATTGCCAAATTTCATTATTGAATCCAACGGCCATGGATGCGGCGCCACTGCCACCTGGTGAGTTGCCCATTCGAATCAAAACCAATTTCTGACTTGGGATCACGTTGATGTATTGTCCGTTTTTTCCCCAAGCACAATACATATCGTTTGGCGCATCTGGATTCAAACTGCCATTGAATTTGAATTGTGAACCGGGAGCCATAAATGAAGATTTTCCATTGAGCCAAGTTAAATAGCCGTAGCTCGGATTGATGTTTTGGCTGGTATTGATTTGTTGCTTAAAAAACTGCGTGTCTGAAAGAATTGCTGTGCCATCCCAAATACCTTTATTCAATAACAAGAGCCCAAATCTTGCCATGGTGCGGGCATTGGAGAAATAAACGTTTAAGTATCCGGATTTAACAAACAAACCCTTCATGCCAATTTTTGTCGTAAATTTCTTTGAGATATAGACATTCAAGTTGCCACCGGTTGCACTTTCAATCACTTTGTCCAGCAAAGTATAGGGTGCATTGTGATAGGCCCACCGGTTGCCCGCACTTGCCTTGTAGTTTAAGCATGATGCGAGTGTGCAGTCTGGATCGGCCCCGGCATCGTTCAGTCCAGTAGTCATCGTTAAGTGATGTCTAATGGTAACACTATCTTCCTGCGACGAGGTTAAAGAACTCCAACCCTTTCCCAAATACTTGTTGCTTGATTCTTGGATTTTTAGGAATCCGTCTTGCTGGGCCAATCCGATGCTAAATGCAGTAAGTGTTTTGCCCGCCGATGCCCAATACCAGATGCTGTCTTGGGTGAAATTTCCGAAATATTTCTCAAGGACAATCTTCCCGTCTTTCAATACAATGAACGCTTTGGTGTTTTTTTGATTGAGGTAGTTGTATAAGCTATCGATATTCTCGTTACACCAACCGAGGCTGCTCGGTGAAATCGTTTCCCAATTGCCTGTCAGTGGTGGGAAATAGGATGTTTGTGCTGCGGCGAATCGACAAGATAAAAATGCTAGAATAAGAAGAAATGAACTCTTCCTTTTGATGGATGTGATTTTCATGACTTTATAATTGGGGTTAATGAATAAAGTGGATGCTGATTTCTTAATTTGTATAATTTGAATTCAAAGGTAAATGGAAGTTTTTAAGTAATTTGGACGCAATGAAAAGGATAGGGTTAAAAATAGCAACGTTTTTTCTTTTGTTTGGTGTCAAATGCTTGTCGATTTCTGCGCAACCGGCGGATGTCATTGAACGCATGCGGGCCTACAATGAGTTGAATTCACCAAGGAATATTTTCTTTGCCAATGGGGTGCAACCCAAAGATGGCGTGCAATTAACGACTCCGGTTCCAAATACAATTCAACGAGTTTCTAACGAGGACAGTATTATGTTTAAAGCCCTGTTTGATTTGGCGCTGACGGACGGACATGCATACAAGCGGTTGGGCGAGTTGTGTAAAGGTGTGGGTTCCAGATTGAGTGGGTCCGACAATGCCGAAAGAGGAATTATTTGGGCCGTTTCCATGTTGAAATCCTATCAATTTGATACTGTGTTTACCCAGCCTGTGATGGTACCTCGATGGGAGCGCGGAGAAATCGAATCGGTGAAATTGTACTCAAAAGTTCTAACGAATCATCTGAAGTCGGGCAAGTCCAGCGACGATTATAATTGTGAGGCCTTTGTTGAAGCAAATCCCAAGCCTCAGAAATTTTATCCCTTGAATGCTTGTGCTTTGGGTGGCTCTGTGGGCGGACATGTTGCGGGGACCGTGATTGTGGTGAACAGCAATCGAGAATTGGATAGTTTGGGCAAAGCGGGGCTATTGCGAGGTAAAATCGTATTGTTAAATCGGGCATTTGATGAAACATTGTTGAACACTTTTCAGGCCTATGGCGGTTGCGTAAGTCAGCGTGTCAATGGCGCGGTTCCTTGCTCAAAATATGGTGCCTTGGCTGTTTTGGTGAGAAGTATGAGCAATCGTTGTGATTTGCATCCACATACGGGGGTGACGCATTATGAGGACTCGGTGACAAAAATTCCGATGGTTGCGGTGGCGACAGCGGTGGCGGATTTATTGGAGGATATTTGCGCGATCGACCCAAATCATCGGGTTGAAATTGAGTTGAATTGTAGAACACTGCCGGATCGTTTGAGTGCCAATGTGATAGCGAGTTCGGTGGGTTTGCAGTACCCGGAAAAAATCATCGACTTTGGCGGCCATTTTGATAGTTGGGATGAGGGTGAAGGGGCTCACGATGATGGCGCGGGTTGCATGCATGCCTTTGAAGCGCTGCGATTGTTAAAGGCCTTGGGTTATACGCCACGTCATACTTTGCGATGCGTATTTTGGATCAATGAAGAAAACGGTTTGCGTGGTGGTACGGAATATGCTCGATTGGCGGCGGAGAGAGGCGAAAATCACATTGCGGCTTTAGAAAGCGACCGCGGGGGATTTGTGCCTAGAGGGTTTGGTGTTGATTCTGCAATCATGCCTGGGGTGAAAATGTATCAAAAGCTATTGGATGCCTATGGAATCGGCACGATAGAAAAAGGCGGAGGCGGAGCGGATATCGGACCTTTAAAGAAAGTGAATCCGAATACGGCATTTGTGAGTTTCATTCCCGATTCTCAGCGCTACTTTGATGTGCATCACTCCGAAACGGACGTGTTTGAAAATGTCAATAAGAGGGAATTGCACTTGGGTGCGGCCGCCGTGGCTGCAATGATTTACATACTAGATCAGCAATTGGATTAAGACTTTATCTGCCGTAGTTGGGGATTGTGTTGCGATTTTCCGTAAAAAACTATGGCGCAGTTGCGTTTTTCCGTAATGATTGCCCTTTAATAAGTTACAATTTCGAATCTCAGGATCTTATAACAACTGAGATGAAATTTGATTTGTATAGCTTGTTTATGTATGCCGGGTTTTTGGGTATATTATCTATTTTGTTGGCTGAAATATGGATGCAGCGAAAACAAAAAATTGCATTGTACAACGTGGCTGATACGATAACAAATGTGAGCTGTGGCATGAGTGATCGATTGTTTAGTTTGTTTTTTGATGGCGCGCAATATGTGATTTGGTCGGCGATTGGAAATCGATTTGGGATTTTTGCAATGCCTCAGGGATGGGTGGGTGTGATTTTATGTTTGTTGGTAACGGATTTTGTTTGGTATTGGTATCATAGGCTTGGACATGAAGTGAGGTTTTTGTGGGCCGTGCACAGTTTGCATCATCAAAGTGAGCATTATAATATTTCCGTGGGTTTTCGGATTTCAATTTTTCAATATATTGTGAGAACTTGTTTTTGGATTGCCCTTCCCATTTTGGGATTTTCTGCCGACGTGATTGTGCTGGTTTTAGTAGGCCATGCTTTGTATCAACTCCTATTACATACCCAAGTGGTTCCAAAGCTAGGGTTTATTGAGAAAATCCTTGTCACGCCGAGTACACACAGAGTCCATCATGGGGTAAACGATCTTTATTTAGATAAGAATTACGGGGGAATGTTCGTGACTTGGGACCGTCTTTTTGGTACCTATGAACCCGAAACTGAGGAAGTGAAGTATGGAATTACCGATCAAACAGGCAATATGACCATTTTGGAGGCTCATACATATGGATTTAAGCAGTTGATGTTGCCATTAAAGTTGGGACAACGGATTGAAGATACCTTTGCTTTCTTCTTTAGTAAGCCAAAAGATGTCCCAGATTATATGGTGGGAAAGACCAAAATACCAGCGAAGCAATTTCAACCCATTGGTGATCAAAAAAGCTATGTCTTGGCCCAGATTATTCTGTGCGCCTTGGGCCTATTCTTTATGATTTTTTGGTCGAGAGGATGGGACATGTCGCTAAAATCTACCTGTGCCATTTTTATTTGCTGGGGAATTCTCAGTGCCAGTATCCAATGGCGTAAAAACTTGTGGATATATTTTTCTCAGGAGGGCTTTAGAATCTTCCTTTGGGGTTTTCTTTTTTTTACGTTGGGTAAGGCAGGCGATATCCCGATTTTTTCCTCGTATATAATGATTGGGCTTACGGTGTTGTTTGGGCTATTGTACATTGGAAAGTTGAAAAATCAATTTCAGTAGTTTCCATTTTTCTCCAGAATTGGCGGTGGGTAGCGCTTCGAGTGAAATAGGTCCAAAAAAAAGGGCCTCGTCTTAGACGAGGCCCTTTAAAGAAATGAAGATGATTGATTATCCTGCGTTACTTACGTCTACTGCATTTAAACCTTTCTTACCGTCTTTCAGTTCGAAATTAACGGTATCGCCTTCGCGAATTTCGTCTTTCAAACCGGTTACGTGTACGAAATACTCTTGACCGTCTTCGTTGTCGATGATGAAACCATAGCCTTTGCTGTGGTTGAAGAATTTAACAGAACCTGTTTTCATGAATTGATAATTAGTATTTTTATTATAAAATTGAGCGGGAAAGATAAGTCCCTTTTTTGTAAAAACAACTTTTTTATCAGTAAAATGTATAATTTTTGTTAATTAAGCCGCTTCGCCTAAAGATTTCATATATCTGATGTGCGAACCTACTGCATATGTGAAGGTTGGCATCTCGTTATACTTCACATTATACTTGGCACACAACGGTACTAAAATCTCATTCAATGCTGGGTAATGGACGTGGCTAATATTTGGGAACAAGTGGTGTTCTGTTTGGAAATTCAATCCACCCATGAACCATGTCGCAAAAGGAGACTTGGTAGCAAAGTTGTTGGTTGTCATCACCTGGTGAACGGCCCATTCATTTGGAAGACGTTCGGTAGGGATGTTATACTGAGTTGCATCTTCAAAGTGTACGTTTTCAACCGCGTGGGCCAACTGGAATACCAAGCTCAATACAATGCCCATAGAAATTTGCATCATCATATAGCATAAGAATCCATAACCAATACCCAAGAAATATAATGGAGCAATGACATATAGTCCAGTGTAGACAATTTTGGCTGACCAGAAAATCAAGTGTTCACTCAAGTTCATTTTAGGCATTGGCTGCTCATTCACGGCTTTGTTGAAATACTTCATAAAGTCGTTGGCGTACATCCAAAAAATAATTGAAATGCCATACAAGGGGAACATGTACAAGTGTTGGTTCTTGTGGTAAGGCTTGAAAGGCTGTGATTCGCAGTGACGCAAAATTGGGGCTTTTGCAATATCATCATCCAAACCATCTACGTTTGTCCAAGTGTGGTGCAAAGTATTGTGTTTGAATTTCCAGATAAAGGCATGACTTCCCATTAAGCTCAATGAGTTGCCGAATAATTTATTAACCCAGCCTTTAGAAGAGAATGCGCCGTGACAAGCATCGTGCATTACATTGAATCCAGTGAAAGTGTGCATTTGGCCGATTAAGACAAACAAAATAACACTGCCCCACATCGGCATTGGAATGCCAACTGCTGGAATATTTAATGCAAGAATTAAGAGTATAGGTGTAGTGATAAGAGCGAATGCGGTCTTCATCCACAAGCGGATATCGCCGTTCTTTGAAAGTTTTCTAGAAGTGAAGTACTCGTCGACTTGCGTCCTAAGTTCATTGAAAAAATCGTTGCCGTTGTTTGTGAAGCCTATGGGTTTGGTTGCCATGCTGCAAAATTAGGTGAAATTTATTTGTCCCTAGTTAAACGTTAAGTTAATTGTCTAATTTCTTAAACAAAGAGAATGAGTGGATTGACTAAAAAACGATACCAAATCGTATTCCCGAATTGAAATACAGATTGAGCTGGCTGTTGCTTCCCATGGGGATGCTGCGCGTATCGCTGAAGGTGGCGTCAGAGGTGGTAATGTTACTATTTCCGTACTTTTGGTGCATAAACCCATATCCGATTTCTGTGCCAATAAAAACACCTTTTGCCACATAAAAATCGATGCCATAGAGCAGGTTTATTCCAATGGTATTGGCTTTTGTTACTTTATTGTTAAATGTGCCACCGTTATAATAATTCTGACCATCTTTAGAATTTGTGAGGTTGTATTCGTAGTTGCGTTTTCCAATGGGTAATTCAACGCCCCAATAGGGAGAAAGGCGGTGCGTATGTTTGCCATTCATCCCTTGGTGTTTTTCGAATCCCGGAGCAATAAGGCCTGTGAACTCTGTAATGCTGCGTTCCATCAAACCAGAACCTTGGTTAATGATCGTGACTTCCTTGCTCTGTGTTGCCATCACACGGGTGCGTAAAACAAATTGATTTTGGATAAATCTTCTGAATTTGATCTCTTCAATGCCAATCCGGATAGCCGAATTTCCTGTTTGTAATAACAACGTGGCTTCGGTACTCCAGTCTCCGGCCTGAGCCAATGTAAATGAGGGGTTACTTTTTGTAGGAACGGCTGTGGTTGATGTGTCTTGTGCCTGAGCCAAGGAAACAGTGAATAATAATGCAGCAAAGATTTGCGACTTCATGCCTCAAATATCAATGCTTTACAGCGAATTATCGATAGTACATTATTGATTTCTGTGGACAAGGATTAGAATTGAAGTCCGACCTTTGTAATTGATGCGCGCATTTTATCGTCTCTTGGGTTTATTGATAGCCATATTTTGGGTGGACGATGCTCATGCGCAAAACGATTCATTTCCTTGGAATCCCAAAGACAGTATTCGATTGTCGTTGAATGAACCACCCTCATATTCCCTATGGTTTGATTCAAAAATTTCTACTATTTCTGGTGAAACGGTCACAATCAGTGGATATCGCTACGGAATCCTTTGGGATAAAATGGCGGCTTACACGGGATATTATTATTCCGATTACAAGCAAATCAATGGCGAAAACTACGATTCATATAAGTTCTCGTATTTGAGTAGCACGTTTGAATATGAATTGTATCGTACCCATCGTTTTGGGGTGACAGGATTTGGTCAAGTGGGAGCGGGGTATAGAATTTTACGATTTTCCGACAACCGCCCGCAACAAACGCGATTTATGATGCCCCTTGAATTTGGCGTAAATGGTTCGGTTCGATTCCTTCGCTATTTTGGTGTTAGCGCGGGTGTAGGTTCAAGAGTTGCTCTTTTTCGCGGAGGTCAAAACTTCACAGGACCCATTTATTTTATCGGGTTTACCTGCTTTCCAAGCACGATGTATAGAGATGCAAAGCGCATTTTTCATCGCCCCGCTGATCGGATTTGGTAACTATTTCTTCTCCTTCTCCGAATCGAGATGAGCAAGGAAGTCAACCATTTTGTCCACGTCTACACGGTTAGCCACAATCTTGCGATTGGCATCCAAAACAAAAATGGTTGGAGATGCAATTACATAGTAGCTATATAAATTGTCGGCATATTTCTGACTTTGCACTTCGCCGCGAATCAGATGCGTGAAAGTCTGTGTTTCAGGGTGAGAATTATAATACTCCTCCCATTCCTTCTTTTTATCGCCGCTGGTTAAGGCAACTACTTTCCATCCTTTGTCTTTGTTATCGGCGAGTATTTTTGCCAATTTTGGCAATACCTCTTTGCAATGTCCGCAAGTAGGATCCCAGAAAATGAAGATTACATATTGACCGCGGATTTTTTCGGTGTTCACCCAGTTTCCCTTGATGTCTTTCAGCTCCAATTCGGGTGCGGTTTCTCCGATCAAGGTATGGGCTCTGCGGAAGGCGTTTTCACACATCTTATTGATGGTTGAACTGTCTACCCACCAGCTCTTGCCTTGACAGTAAGTACTAATGGCCATTCTTACAAAAGCGCGATCCATTCCCATAATATTGGAACTTTCGAAGCGATTGGTGAGGTACCAAATCACATATTTTTCCATTTCGATGGTGTTTTTACACGCATCCATGATTTTCTCGGCTTCTTTGATGCATGAATCGGCATCTGGAACTATGATTTTTTCAAAAAAGAAATCTAAACGTTGCTTTACGATGTTCACTGGCATGCGCAACAATCCATCATCTGCAAAATCGATATGATCCCAATAATGTTCTTTATACCAACGGAAGGCAAACGTGCTATCAGCCTTTCCATCGGCCATAACGGGCAAGGTTTCGGGGTAGGGTACGCCAATCATCGCAATTAAGAATTTAGATAAAAGGTGCCCTGGGTTTTTGATGATATACGCTGAGTCGAAATTCCCTTTGTCATTCAAATAGCGATCGCGGACAGTATTTAATGAGTCGAGCAATGCTTGCGGACCTGCCGAATCTTTTTGGATTTCTTCATCGATGGCCATGAGTTTTTCGATGACAAAAATCTTTCCTTTTTGATATTCGATGAACGATGCATTCTCCGCAGAGCCAGTAGCAGTCATCTTTAAATAGTAATCTCTGGTGCTCCAAGCGGTATCAAAATCAATTTGAAAATCCTGGTCGTCGTCTATCATGAACTCAAAATAATCACGCTTCTTTGGGAAGACGAAGAGGTACATCCCGCGCTGTAACTTTTTGGTGCCATGGAAATTGGCGACCCCATTTTTGTCGATGATTGCGGTGTCTCTCAAATACTTTCCACCAATGTTATGGTCGGCTAGGTAAACTGTATCGCCCGCATAAATATTAGTAATTTTTGGGGTTGCTTTGGCGGGTGTGATGGTTCTGAATTTGAAACGAACGCTGTAAACACCGGCTTCTCGTCCATCCCAAGCGGGTACATTTTTTAGCTTTGGATAATTTCCAAATACATTGGGTTTTACCGGTGCTGTGCGATAGTATGGGGTGAATTTTAAATCTGATTCTAATTGTTTGCGAACTTGTGCTTCCGTAGGTTCATCTTTTTGTGCTTGCAGGGGATTGGTGGTAGTGCAAAGAGCGACAAGAACTGTAAGGGTTGTAATTGCGTAAATTGAGATATGGCGTAAACGTGACATGTTCATTTTATAAGTTGTGAGCAAACTAGACAAATTTTGTTCCAATTTTGTTGTTCGGCGATGCAAGAAGAAACTTTTTACGAAAAGGTGTATGCGGTGGTGCGTTTGGTGCCATCGGGGAGGGCGACATCCTACGGTGCGATTGCGAAATATTTAGGCGCGGCTCGAAGTAGTCGTTTGGTTGGATGGGCGATGAATCAATGTCATGGCGAAGGTTGTGACTTGCCTGCGCATCGCGTGGTAAACCGAATGGGTATTTTAAGTGGGAAAGCACATTTTAAATCCGTAACTACAATGCAGGAGCTTTTGGAATTGGAGGGGGTGATCATCATCGGCGATCAAATTCAGGATTTTACGCGTGTCTTTTGGGACCCATCGATTGAATTGGGTTGGGATTGATTCGCGGTTGAGTGAGTTGGGAAAGAACCGTAATGTTCCAGCGTTCTATTTAAACAAATCCCACCACCAAGTTCCTTTTGGATGCGGAGCGGTGATTGTTAATGAGGGCTGAGCTGCAACCACATGCGGGGTGATCAACTTGCGGCTATGCAAACCGATGCTTCTGTCGGGCAGTGGCTCCAAAGCTCCATATTTCAAATCGCCCAGAATGGGTGAACCCATCTTTGAGAGTTGGGCCCGGATTTGGTGGAAACGACCTGTTTCTAATGTGATTTCATAGAGGTATCTACCGGCAAAGTTTTTCAACAATTCGTAATGTAATACGCCGGGTTTTGTGCCGGGTTTATGAGAATTATAGGCATGTGCCTTTTTGGTCTCGCTATTTTTGAGCAAATGGTGGGTGAGCGTTCCGGATTCTCCAGGGAGCGCTTTTAAAGTAATGGCATGATATATTTTGGTGTTCTTTTTCTCGCGAAAAATCTCGTTCATTCGAGTCAGTGCTTTGGAAGTTTTTGCCAAAACAACGACCCCGCTTACCGGTCTATCCAAGCGATGCACCAATCCAATAAATGCCTTTCCTGGTTTGTTGTATTTTTCAGCAATGTATCGTTCTGCCCATTCCAATAAATGAGTATCGCCGGTTAAATCACCTTGTACCGCCAAACCTGCGGGTTTACTTACCACCAACAGGTGATTGTCTTCCCATAATACTTCTACCACGCTACAAAGTTAATACTTAACACAGCTAGCGCGCTGAGTTGGGAGATAATTGGCCTATTTTTGTACGCTCTTTCCATGCAAAATCCCTTCAAAACCTATAAAGTACAGATTCAACAGACCTTAAAATTGGCTTACCCTATTATTTTGGGTCAGTTAGGGATCGTGTTGATGGGTGTCGCTGATATGTTGATGGTGGGCCCTTTGGGCTCTGAGGAATTGGCGAGTGTAAATCAGGCGAACAATCTATTTTTCATGATCAGCGGGCTCACTTTCGGGGTCTTATTCTCTGTGAGTACT
Source organism: Chryseobacterium gleum (assembly GCA_945870885.1). GTDB lineage: Bacteria > Bacteroidota > Bacteroidia > NS11-12g > UBA955 > UBA955. The sequence continues at coordinate 15,591 of CAMBTR010000012.1, forward strand.
TTAGTGAGCATTAAGGTGGGTCAGAAACGGGCAGCCGATGGATTTATTACCTATCGCGCAGGCTTGGTGGCTGCTTTGATTTTGTTCGCTTTTCAATTTGTTATTTTACAAGTCTTCGTTCACAATTTTCATTGGTTACAGCAGGATGCTGCCATTGAGCGATTGGCCCCAGGTTTTTTGAATATTTTAAGTTGGAGTATTTTGCCATTGCTGTTTAATGTGGTTACACGTCAGTTTACCGATGGCTTAGGTCATACCAAAATTGCCATGTTGATTACCTTGGGCGGTTTGGCCCTCAATGTGTTTCTGTGTTACGTTTTGATCTACGGTCATTTCGGGGTCACCGCATTGGGACTCAACGGCGCGGCCTATGCCACATTGATCTCTAGGATTGTGATGGCTTTGGTGGGTTTGTGGTATGTTCGATATTCGACTTTTATGCGCGAATATGTTCCCAAAGCGATGCCGGGCTGGTCAAAAATCAAGATTGAACTTCCCAGCATTTGGAAAATTGGATTGCCCATTGCGTTGCAAACATTTGCCGAATGGGCTTGTTTCGGCTTGTCGGGCGTGATGGTGGGCTGGTACGGAGCAAAACAGTTGGCGGCACATGCGGTTGCATTGAGTTTCGCCTCGATTTCCTATATGGTTGTGAGCGGAATCGCGATGGCAGGTGCTATCATCGTAGGGAATAAGTATGGTGAAAAAAATCGCGACCAAATAAGACATGCGGCTCACGCAATATTTCTAATCATTGGGGTTTTTGAAATAGGAACTGCGTTACTATTTATTTTTGGCAATCAATGGATTGCACAATTGTATGAAGTTAAGGCCGATGTTATGCCTACTATTCTGCCTTTGTTCATTTTAGCCGCCATATTCCAATTGGCCGATGGCATTCAGGCCGGTGCGATGAATATGCTGAGAGGCATCAAAGATGTGAATTGGTCGTCTGGCCTTTCCATCCTTAGCTATTGGGTAATTTCCTTGCCGCTTTCCTATCTTTTGGGTGTTTGGCAGGATTGGCAAGTGTATGGCATTTGGATCGGGTTTACCGTGGGGTTATTTGTAGCAGCATTGTTGGGGGTCTCGAGATTTTACAACCATTTGCGTGTTTTGGAATTTGAAGATGAAACAGATTATTGATGAAAAAAAATATTTCAATATTGAGTTTATTGGCGTTGGTAAGCGGGATTTTCGCGCAGCAGCTTAAAGAAAAAAAATGGGCTAGTTCCCTGTCGATTTCTACTACGCCCAATTGGAGTAGTGCCCTGATTGTGGGATATCAGCCCGACATTGCAGGAGGCTATTCAGAAGCGAAATTGATTGATTCTTTCTCCAAGGCGGATCGCTCGCTTAAGACTTTCAATTTCGATATCAATTATCACAAAAAAATCAATGGATACTCCAATTTCGTATTTGGGGTAGCCATGGTTAACAATGGATTTACCCGCGTAAAAGAGGGGCAGATGTTTAAATACATCATCCATCCTGATGTTGGGATTTATCCTAACATGGTCAGCGCAGGGTTGATGCAAGTACACTATGAATATCGAAGTCGTTTCATTGCTGGATTATTTGCCTATGAAAAACGACTTGATGGTTCTCGATTCCAATTGCAAAATTCAAGTTTATGGTATCAGGTGGGCGTGATGCCAGCCTTGCAAGTGAATCACGAGTTGCGAATTCACACCGTTGGATTTACAATGCCCCAGGGTAATAATTTTGCGGTTAACGATTATGTCGCCACAACTGTGGATACCGGGGTACTATTGAATCCATCAACGCTTGTTAAGGGCAATGCATTTTTGACAGCCTCCATCCGCATGGAATACAATTTGGATAAGGGCGTGCATATTTATGCTTCCCCTAAAATTTTGTTTCCATTGTTACCGAATAACAAAGGGGTTCAAACGTATTTCTCGCCACAGATTGGTTTGGAATTGGGCTTAAGAATTCCGTTGGATTAATTATTTGCCGTTCATTTTTGCACTGATGTATTCGCGGTTCAATGTCGCAATTACACTCAATGGAATCTGTTTTGGACATTCTGCGGCACAAGCACCCGTATTGGTACAAGCACCAAATCCTTCTGCATCCATCTGGTTAACCATGGCAACTACGCGAGACTGACGTTCTGGCTTTCCTTGAGGTAACATCGACAACTGAGTTACTTTGGCACCTACAAACAGCATGGCTGAAGCATTTTTACAAGCGCTTACACATGCCCCACAACCAATACAAGTTGCAGCCTCAAAGGCCTCATCAGCAATTTCTTTGGGAACCAAAATAGAATTGGCATCCACGGCATTACCCGCATTGGTAGAAACAAATCCACCAGATGCGATGATGCGGTCAAATGCACTGCGGTTCACTGTCAAATCCTTGATTACAGGGAATCCGTTGGCGCGCCATGGCTCCACAGTAATAGTATCGCCATCATTGAAGCTACGCATGTGTAACTGACAAGTGGTAACGCCTTGTTTTGGTCCGTGAGGACGGCCATCGATCACCATGGAGCACATTCCGCAAATGCCTTCACGACAGTCGTGGTCAAATGCTACAGGCTCTTTTCCAGTTTCGATCAATTGCTCGTTCAAGACATCGAACATTTCCAAAAAGCTCATGTCGGGACTGGCATCTACCTTATATTCTTCGAAATTTCCGGCGCTTTGGGTGTTCTTTTGGCGCCAAACTTTCAGATTTAATTTCATTAACTTGCTCATAATCTTCTTGTTATTGGATTATTTGTAACTGCGTTGTTGGATTTTGATATTTTCGTACTTCAATTCTTCCTTGTGTAGTTCCCAAGATTCACCTTTGCTTTCCCATGCGGATACGTACATGTAGTTTTCGTCATCGCGCAAAGCTTCACCCTCTTCGGTTTGGTATTCTTCACGGAAGTGACCTCCACAACTTTCATTGCGATCGAGTGCGTCAACACACATCAATTCGCCCAATTCAAGGAAATCGGCAACTCTACCGGCTTTATCCAATTCAGGGTTGAATTCGTTGATGCTTCCGGGGATACGTACATTCTTGTAGAAGTCGGCGCGCAAAGCTTGAATTTCAGCAATGGCCTCTTTCAAACCCTTTTCGCTACGAGCCATACCACATTTGTTCCACATGATTAGACCCAATTCGCGGTGGTAACTTTCCACTGAGCGAGTACCTTGGATTCCCATCAAATGTTTGATGCGTTCGTTTGCTGCATTTTCTGCGGCCACAAAAGCTTCATGGTCTGTAGAAATGGGTTTTGTATGAATTTCTTTATTCAAGTAATTACCAATGGTGATAGGAATAACGAAATAACCATCGGCCAATCCTTGCATCAACGCAGAGGCACCCAAACGGTTGGCGCCATGGTCTGAGAAGTTGGCTTCTCCCAAGGCGTACATGCCTGGAACGGTTGTCATTAAGTCGTAATCAACCCACAAACCACCCATTGTATAGTGAACGGCAGGGTAGATGCGCATTGGTGTTTCGTATGGATTCTCGTCGGTGATTTGCTTGTACATATCAAACAAGTTGCCGTACTTTTCTTTCACCACTTCTTTGCCTAAGCGGGTTAGGGTTTCATCGTCTGGATTGGCGATATTCAATTTGCTGGCTTCGGTTCTACCGTAGCGCTGCATCATGTTGTATTTGAAATCCAAATAGACCGCCATTTTGCTTTGGCCTACACCGTAGCCGGCATCGCAACGTTCTTTGGCAGCACGCGAAGCGATATCGCGGGGTACCAAGTTACCGAAGGCAGGGTAACGACGTTCTAAGTAGTAATCGCGCTCATCTTCTGGGATATCGTTTGGATGACGTTCGTCGTTCTGTTTTGTAGGAACCCAAATACGACCATCGTTACGCAACGATTCGCTCATCAATGTCAATTTTGACTGATAATGACCTGAAACAGGGATACAAGTTGGGTGGATTTGCGTGAAGCAAGGGTTACCGAAGTAGGCACCTGCTTTGTGGGCTTTCCAAGCAGCGGTTACGTTACTTCCCATGGCGTTGGTTGACAGGTAGAATACGTTTCCGTAGCCCCCGGTACACAACAATACGGCATGTCCGAAATGTCGCTCTAGTTTACCTGAAACCAAGTCACGAGCAATGATGCCGCGTGCTTTGCCATCGATTTTTACCACTTCCACCATTTCGTGGCGAGCATACATTTTCACGTTGCCCAATCCCACTTGACGTTCTAGTCCGCTGTAGGCGCCGAGCAACAATTGTTGTCCGGTTTGACCTGCTGCATAAAACGTACGTTGTACTTGTGTTCCACCGAAAGAGCGGTTAGAAAGCGTTCCGCCGTATTCGCGGGCGAAAGGAACACCTTGCGCTACACACTGGTCGATGATTGAAGTTGAACATTCGGCCAAGCGATGCACGTTTGCTTCACGGGCGCGGTAGTCGCCTCCTTTAATCGTATCGTAAAATAAACGATGCACTGAGTCACCGTCGTTTTGATAATTTTTTGCGGCATTAATTCCACCTTGGGCAGCAATTGAGTGTGCTCTGCGTGGACTGTCTTGAAAACAGAAGGCTTTTACTTTGTAGCCCATTTCTGCCAAAGTAGCTGCGGCACTGGCTCCTGCGAGACCTGTACCCACCACGATGATTTCTAACTGTCTTTTATTGGATGGATTCACCAACGGAACTGAACTCTTGTATTGAGTCCATTTGTCGGCAACTGTACCTGCTGGGATTTTCGATTCGAGTGTCATGATTTTGAAATAATCGATAAATTATTTGATCCAACCCAAATGCATCGCAATGGGCATGGCGGCAAATACAAGTGGAACAATGATTGAAAACGCAGTACCTACCGATTTGATGATAGGTGAATAGGCAGGGTGGTTGATACCCATAGATTGGAATGCGCTTTGGAAACCGTGCAATAAGTGGTAAGCCAAACTGAGACAACCAATCACATAGATGATTACGGGTATTGGATCGGTGAACACGATAATCATTTCATCGAACAAGGTTGAACCGGCGGTTTCCTGAATGGCATCGGTAAAACGAGAAACAACCCAAAAATGCTTAAGGTGCATCACCAAGAATATTAGAAGTAAACTTCCCAAGATACCCATGCTACGAGAGTACCATTTGCTGTTGGCATTGCCGGCAGTGGCTCCGTATTTTTCTTTCCTTTTGGTTTGGTTGTTAAAGGTGAGTGCCAATCCCTGAATGATGTGGATGAGCAAGCCAGCAAATAGTCCAACTTCAGCAGATCTGATGAGCCAATTGTGAGCCATGAATTCTGCGGCTGCGTTAAAAGTTTCGCCGCCATCGTTGAAGAAAATACAGGCGTTGATACCACAGTGTACCAACAAAAAAGCCACCAAGGATAACCCGGTGACCGCCATAAGTACTTTCCTGCCGATACTGGATGTAAAGAGGAAGGAGAGGAGTTTCATAAAGTGCTGTTTCAGTCTTATTTTATTAGGGGCAAAGATACGGACAATTTTTTCATGTATTTCCCTAAGATATCGAATTCGATATTTACAGAATCGCCGAGTGTTAACTGAGACAAATTGGTGTGTTCCCATGTATAGGGAATGATGGCAACGCTAAACGCATCAGGGAAGCTATCAACCACGGTAAGACTAACGCCATTTAAACATACCGAGCCTTTGGTTACCGTGAGTCCTGCTTCAGGGGCATGGTTCACAAAAATCATCCAACTTCCGTCGAGATCATGGATTTCTTCGATGCTGCCCACACAGTCAACATGGCCTTGTACAATGTGTCCATCCAAACGACCGTCTGCGGGAAGGCAACGTTCCAAATTGACAAGCTGGCCAACGGTTAAGTGACCCAAATTGGTGCGATTTAGGGTTTCTTGAATGGCGGTTACGGTGTAAGTATTTTCAGCGATGCTGGTTACGGTTAAACAAACACCATTGTGCGATAGGCTTTGGTCGATTTTTAACTCAGGTGCTAGATTTGATTCAAAAACGAAATCAACATTGCTACCATTTTGATGGATGGCGGTGACCGTGGCTTGATTTTCTACAATTCCCGTAAACATGCTGCTGTGAATGATAACAAATAACGCAAATTATTCATAATAGTTCATCTGACAATATGGCATTTTGTAATAAGTGGCAATAAAATTGAAAGTAGCAGAGAGCAATGCCAAAGAATAAAGATAAATCGGTGAACGAAGAGCCCTTGAAAGACCAAGAAAATATCCATGAAACGGTTGAGGAGCATGGTGAAAATGCAGCGTCTGCGCATGAAACAGAAACTCCAGTGGTTGATTTGAATGATCAATTGGTTCAAGAGCGCGACAAGTATTTGCGTTTGTATAGTGAATTTGAGAATTTCCGTCGTAGAACAACCAAAGATCGCTTGGATTGGATGCAAACTGCGTCTAAAGATTTAATAGTTAGTTTGTTGCCGGTTTTGGATGATATGGAACGCGCTTTAAAGGCGATGGAAAATTTGTCAGAGACTGAAAAAAAGGCAGTGGAAGGATTTGATCTGATTCACAAGAAAATGGCGGGGATTTTCCAAAAAACAGGTTTGAAAGCCATGGAGAGTGTTGGCGAGGTGTTTGATGCGGAAATTCATGAGGCGATTACCCAGTTCCCGGCGCCTACGCCAGATATGAAAGGCAAGGTGATTGATGATGTGGAAAGAGGATATTATTTGAATGACAAGGTAATTCGATTTGCCAAGGTTGTAGTTGGTAGTTAATTCCTATGAGCAAAAGAGATTTTTACGATATACTTGGTGTCACCAGAAGTTCTTCGGCAGAAGAAATAAAAAAGGCGTACCGAAAGCTTGCGATCAAATATCACCCCGATAAAAATCAGGGAGATAAGGAGTCTGAGGAGATGTTTAAGGAGGCGGCTGAGGCGTATGATGTTCTGAGTAATCCAGAGAAAAAGCAGCGGTACGACCAGTTTGGTCATGCAGGTATGGGTGCCAGTGGTGGCGGAGGTGCACATGGCTTTAGCATGGAGGATATTTTCTCTCAGTTTGGCGATGTGTTTGGTGGCGACGATGGCGTGTTTGGTTCATTCTTTGGTGGCGGTGGCGGCGGTGGCAGGTCGAGAAGGTCTGCAGGCTCCAACATTCGCATCAAAATAAAACTGACCCTTCCCGAGATGAAGGCTGGGGTGGAGAAAACGGTAAAGTATCGCAGAATGGTGCAAGCAGAGGGCGTGAAATATGCCACTTGTAGACAGTGTAATGGCACTGGAGCGGTTCGTAGGGTTCAGAATACATTCTTAGGTCAGATGGCCACCAACAGTCCATGTCCGGTTTGTTCGGGAATGGGTAAAATGATTGAAAGCAAACCAAAAGAGGCCAACGAGCAGGGATTGATTTCTCAGGAAATAGAGACCAGTATCCGCATTCCAGGTGGGGTAGCAGAGGGCATGCAGTTGAGTATGAGTGGTAAGGGTAATTATGGTCCAGGCGGAGGTTCTGCAGGGGATTTGATTGTGTTGGTGGAAGGCATTGCTCATGATGATTTAACCCGTGAGGACAATAATGTGATTTATCATTTGTGGTTGAGCTTTTCGCAGGCCACTTTGGGCGATAGCGTGGAGGTGCCTACGTTGGATGGAAAGGTGAGAATCAAAATCGATGCCGGGACACAACCCGGAAAGATGCTGCGTTTGAAAGGAAAAGGTTTTCCGGATTTGAATGGCTATGGCACAGGGGATCAGATTGTAATCTTGAATGTGTATGTTCCAACCAAAGTGAACAGCGAGGAAAAGGCATTGTTGGAAAAACTCGCCGAATCTGAGAATTTCAAACCATCATCAAAAGAGAAGTCGTTTTTTGATAAGTTGAAAGATTTGTTTTAAGTGAATTGTGAATGTTGTGAATTGAATTTATTGAATTGAATTAAATAAGGAGGGCCCCGTCTATGACGGGGCCCTCCTGTTGGAGCGAACTCCTATATAATGGTACTCTGGTTGACAGCCCCGGCCCTGCCGAGACTGTTTCTCCTTTTGCTCCGTTGGATTATGCCAAACGGGCTTTCAATTCGCTGTTCAAGGCTTCCAAGAAATCCTCAGTGTATAAATACTGATCCTCAGATACTTTGTTGCCATAGATACAAACTGCCAAATCTTTGGTCATCTTTCCGCTTTCAACCACATCGACGCAAACTTGCTCGAGGGTTTGACAGAAATTGATCAAGGCTTCGTTGTTATCCAAACGACCTCTGTGCTCCAAACCACGGGTCCAGGCGAAAATACTCGCGATGGGGTTGGTGGAAGTTTTTTGGCCTTTTTGGTGCTGACGGTAGTGACGTGTTACAGTTCCGTGAGCGGCTTCTGCTTCCATTGTTTTTCCGTCTGGAGTAACCAATACACTGGTCATCAATCCCAAAGAACCGAAACCTTGTGCTACGGTATCAGACTGCACGTCGCCATCGTAGTTTTTACAAGCCCAAACGAAGTTCCCGTTCCACTTCAACGCAGACGCAACCATATCGTCGATCAAACGGTGCTCGTAAGTGATTCCCGCCGCATCCATCGTTGCTTTAAATTCTGCTTGATAAATGTCTTCAAAAATGTCCTTGAAACGACCATCGTACTTCTTGAGGATGGTGTTTTTAGTGCTCAAGTACAAAGGCCAGCCTTTCGCGATGGCTTGGTTGAAACAAGAGCGAGCAAATCCTTTGATACTTTCATCGGTGTTGTACATGGCCAAAGCCACGCCATCGCCTTTGAAATTGTATACTTCATGCTGAATGACTTGTCCGTCTTCGCCTTCAAATTTGATTGTCAATTTGCCTTTTCCTTTGGTAACGAAATCGGTAGCGCGGTATTGATCGCCAAAAGCGTGACGGCCGATACAGATTGGTGCTGTCCAGTTTGGAACTAGGCGAGGTACGTTTTTACAAACGATGGGTTCGCGGAAAACGGTTCCATCGAGGATGTTACGAATTGTTCCATTGGGGCTCTTCCACATTTGCTTCAAACCAAATTCTTCCACACGGGCTTCGTCTGGAGTGATGGTAGCGCATTTGATACCTACGTTGTATTGTTTGATGGCTTCTGCTGCATCGATGGTTACTTGATCGTTGGTGGCATCGCGGTGTTCCATGCCCAAATCAAAGTATTTGATATCTACATCGATGTAGGGAAGGATCAATTTGTCTTTGATAAAATGCCAAATAATACGGGTCATTTCATCGCCATCTAGTTCTACTACGGGGTTGGCTACTTTTATTTTCATCTGAATATGGGCTGATTTTGGTGGTGCAAAGGTACGATTTTTCTATGGAATTATGGAAACTTAGGGAACTGTTGGAAGTCGGGTTTGCGTTTTTCGAGGAAGGCGTTTTTTCCTTCTTGTGCTTCTTCGGTGAGGTAGTAGAGCAGGGTTGCATCGCCGGCCAATTCCATAAGGCCATGCTGACCATCGAGTTCCGCATTGAACGCACGTTTTAGCATTCTCAGTGCCATCGGTGAGCGCTCAAGCATCGTATTGCACCAGTCGATTGTTTCGTCTTCTAGCATTTCCAAAGGCACGACTTTGTTAACCATACCCATTCTTTCCGATTCTTCCGCGGTATATTGGCGGCAAAGGAACCAGATTTCGCGGGCTTTTTTCTGACCCACGTGGCGGGCCAAATAGCTACTGCCGAATCCACCATCGAAGCTTCCTACTTTGGGGCCGGTCTGACCGAATTTTGCGTGTTCTGCGGCGATGGTTAGGTCGCAAATGACGTGAAGGACGTGTCCGCCGCCGATTGCATAACCATTGACCATGGCAATGACGGGCTTTGGTAGAGAGCGGATTTTTTTGTGAAGATCTAAAACGTTTAATCTAGGAACGCCGTTATCGTCCACGTAACCGCCAATGCCTTTCACATTTTGATCGCCACCAGAACAAAAAGCTTTGTCGCCCACACCGGTAAGGATCACCACGCCAATATCGGCGCGTTCACGGCAAATGTCGAACGCATCCAGCATATCCATAATGGTTTGTGGACGGAAGGCGTTGTAGACTTCAGGTCGGTTGATGCTGACTTTGGCGATGTTACCATGGATTTCAAACAGGATGTCTGAATAGGTTTTGATGGGATTCCACTGACGTTGGCTCATTGTATTAATATGTTACAAAGATACGGAAAAGTGGGAGAGAGATATGCAAAAAGGCCCCGTCATAGACGAGGCCTTTTTCTTCAAACCAATCAAACAAAAGACAATCTTACTTGATTGGGTTTAGGTGAATTTTAAGGTGATTCCGAATTGCAGGCACTGGCTGTTTGCGCCTTGTCCGGTTTTGAAAATATTGGTTAGCGGGTAGCGCATATAAACGCCTAGGTCTTCGTATTCTAAATTTATGAATGGTGCAATGATGAAGTTATTGAGGTTAAAATCGTCGTATTGCTTGTTGGTATTTCCGCCCGATTCTTTGAGTTTTGTATGTGAGCTGATGAGGTAGCCGGTATGGACGCCCGCTTTGATGGAGAATTTAGGTGTTTCGTTGTAGCTGGTATTGCTGCCATCGGATTCGGATGTTTCCCAGCGACTGGGATTGGATTGCCAGCCGATGGCCAGGGGTACGCCGATGTAGTTGGCCACCAATTTTGATTTTTCCATAGGGATTGGGTCCACGGTGGGGCCGCCAACGGTGATGGCTTGGAATTCGGGGGCATTTTCTGTTAGGCGGACAAAATTGCTTTGGAATCGATAGTTGTATACGTCGTATCGGAGGCCTGTAAAAAACCGCAACTTCCCTTTGATGAGGTTCAGTCCCCAGAGCTGTTCGAGGCCGTAGTGCAAAGATTTGGCGGCATTGAGTTCTGGCATTCCGTTGGTGATAGGTCCGCCTGTGGTGGCTTGGGTTTTGACATCGGCTGGATTTTGTTGTACGTATAGGAATCCAAAATAGTGATGGAATTCCCGGATTACCGGTTCAATTTTGGAGATTTTTGGTGCTTGGGGTAGGTTTATTCTGAATGTATCGGTATCGGCGTCTTCCATTTCAATTTCTACTTGGATGTCTTCGATTTTATTTAATTGCGATTCCATTTTTTTCAATGAGATCTCCATTTTTTTCATCACGGAATCCAGGGTAATGCTATCGCGTTTGGTGGAGTCCGATTCCATGCGAATGATGACTCTCTTGACTTGCGCGTGAGCGATGGGGTGGCCTGCGAGCGCAGCGAGCAGGACAGCAATGATTGTTTTCAGAAGGAGGTTTGATGCGTTCATGTTGTGATTATTTTATCAGTTTGAGTTTTGATTTTATATTGAGTTAGCGGTCTTTTATGTGTGATTAATTAAATGAGGCCATGATGACATTGTTCTCTAGGCGCACGCCCATTTGGATGGTGGGAAGGAGTGAATGCGATTTGTTGATTGTTTTGATATTGACGTGCGGTACATGTCCGTTTTGAATCATCGTTTTTCCATCATTATAGAACGATTTTGCCAGGGCTAAGCCGGTTTTTCTCGGGGAAGGGTTTTTGGCTAATTTGGCCTTGGGTGATGGGGTGTTTTCTGTCCCGCTTACATTATTTTGGTTTTGACCAAAAGGCGTAGGAAGTATTTGCGGGCCTTGATTTTCGCTACCTGAGAATTGCAGCGCGTCACCGATGCTACCTTGATCAGCCAAATGTTGCGCGAATGAATTGGACGTTGCGTTTTTTACAATTTCGATTTTCGCCACGATGTTACTTTGCTGGGAATCCTTTCTCTGACTCCGGAAATCGTTGGTAGCCGTGATTAAGGCGTGAGTTTTTTTGGTAGTAAGGTTTCCGGCGAGGTTTTTCTTAGACTGCGTTTTTGCAGAAGAAATTGTATTGGCCGAACGTTCCGATTCTTCCTTTGGTGCATTGTCTGGGTTTAGGCTTGGCATTTCGAGACCTTCGTTGAGTTTGGATTTCTCGAAAACCTGACCGATTTTGTCTTGCGCCTCAGTGGATGATTTATTTGTCAAAGTAGAAATTGGCTTCCACAATAAAAGTATAGCAATAGCTGCGGCCACGGCGGTAGATGTCCAAAGGTAAACTTGCTTATTCCGAGGTTGTTTTTTGAGTGATTGGGCGCTGGGGAAGTGGATTTCCGGTGCCGACGTATATGTCTGTTTTAATAGATTGAAATGATATGCCAATGCGGGTTGCGCCTCAATTTCCTTATACAATAGGGCTGATTCATCTGCCGAAAGATTGCCTTCTAACAGTTCAAACAGTTGCCATTCCTGCGCTTCGGTGATTTCGAATTGTTTCATGGTGCTGGATTTAAATTAGGTTGTTAGGGTTGCCAATGATTTCTTTCAGGGCTTGGCGGCCTCGAAAGATGTTAATTTTTACCTGGGCTGCATTGAGGCCGGTGATTTCCCCAATTTCATCGTAGCTGTAGCCTTCGTAATCGCGGAGTAAAATCACCGTTCTTTGAATGTCGCTGATGCGCTGCAAGGCTTTTTCTATCACTTCCATCGTACCCGTATATTCGTCGTTCGATTCTGCTTCAACGGTATTTGATGCGTACTCCAATCCTGTGGTTGTCTTCTGACTGCGCCATCCATCCACCATGCTGTGATAAGCGGTGGTGAATAGGTAGCTTTTGGCTGTGTCGAAGGCAACGACTTGGTGTTTCATCCAGAGTTTTTCAAAACTTATTTGTACTATTTCTTTTGCATCGTCGGTGTTACGCAATTTTTTGATCGCGAATCGGAAAATCGCATGGCTGTGGAGATCCACGCACTTGTTATATTCCGAAGCCGTCATGCAGTTGTGGGTTAATACGAGATAGGGTTGGCAAAAGTTACACTAACTTTGAAGATTATTTACTTTTTTGGATGAAATGGTTTGAATCTTGGTTTGATACGGCATATTACCATGCCTTGTATGCCCATCGAAATGATGCGGAGGCAATGGCGTTTATGGATGCACTTGTGGGTTATTTGCGTTTAGAATCGGGTGCAAAGGTAATTGATGTGGCTTGTGGTAAGGGACGACATGCTGCGCATTTGGCCGAATTGGGCATGGATGTGCTAGGGTTTGATTTGAGCGAAAACAGCATCGAGCAAGCAAAGCTATTGAATCGCGATGGGGCGACATTTGTTTGTCATGATATGCGCGAGGATTTTCCTCATCAGGGTTTTCACGCGGTATTTAATTTGTTTACCAGTTTTGGCTACTTTGATAATTCGCAGGAGGATGAGCGGGTGCTTCAAAATATGCACGATGCTTGTTTGCCCGGTGGATTTGTGATTCAAGATTATTTGAATTCATCGCCAGTTTTGTCGCAATTGCCCGTGGAAGATGTCGTTGAGCGCGGCGGATATCGTTTTAAAACCAGGAAACATCGAACAGAAAATCACATCGTCAAGGACATCGAGGTGAGGGACGGCGAGGCGGTTCATGCGTTCCAAGAGCGGGTTAGGATTTTTTCAAAAGATGATTTGGAGAATTTGCATCGCAAGGCGGGGCTAGAGGTGATTGCGGTATTTGGAGATTATAGTTTGGGCGCCTTTGA
>CAMBTR010000013.1 GCA_945870885.1 Chryseobacterium gleum
GGGGTTACTTCCTCGGGTTTGGCTTTGTTTTTTGAGAACCAATTAAACATTGACATGGGTTTTGGTGATGTGAAGGTAAAAAAAAAGCCCCATGAAGGGGCTGTAATATCTTAGGAATAACGAATTATTTCGCGAAGAACGCCTTAACCTTATCGGCTGGCAAAATTTCTTCTTTGAAAGAATACGCACCACTCTTAGGTGATTTAACGACTCTAATTGCTTTCACGTACTCGCTACCGGCATCTGCTCTTTTAAGCGTTGCTACTACCTTCTTTGCCATTATTTGATCTCCTTATGCATTGTTACTTTACGCATGTATGGGTTGTATTTCTTCAACTCAATACGCTCAGCAGTGTTTTTCTTATTTTTAGTCGTGATGTAACGGCTCATGCCTGCTACTCCCGATCCTTTTTGTTCTGTGCATTCAAGAATCACTTGAACGCGGTTTCCTTTTTTTGCCATGATTAAATCTTTCCTTTCTTAAACAAATTGTTGATGCAAGAAGAAATTCCTTTCTTATCGATGGTTTTGATGGTAGACGCAGCTACTTTCAAAGTAATCCACTCCCCAGTTTCGGGGATATAGAACTTCTTGGTTTGAAGGTTTGGGTAAAAACGACGCTTCGTCTTCTTGTTAGAATGCGAAACATTGTTGCCCTTCAAGGCCTTTTTTCCGGTTAAATCACAAACTCGAGACATAATTTTTGGGGTTGCAAATATAAGAAAAATGTTTAAATATTCAAAGTATTCTCATCTTTTATTTGAGAATTATTGGTGATTTTTGTTCCTAGCATCACTTGCCAGGCCACAATTATGATCAGAACACCGGCTTGGCGCTCCAAAAGGCTCTCAAACATCATTGCCGCAACGATTGCTAACCAAATCTGCTGATTGCTACTCAAGGCATTCCCACCTGCAGTTCTTAATCCAATAAATACGAAAATAAAAAACAAGGCCGAGACGATCCAACCCGACTGCAGCGACATCTCCAACCATTGATTGTGAACACCTATCCTATGTCGTTCCGCCAAAGAAACATCCAAACGCGAATATTCCTTCTGCAATCGATCATCCGTCCACACACCAGCGCCAATCACTGCCGAATTAGGGGTTGACCCCAACACACTCATGGAAGCTTTCCAAGCAACCCAACGCTGCCCAAAACTCTTGTGTGTTACATCGCCCCCTTTTAAGGTCGTTGAGAAATCATCCCATGTATTTGTTAAGCGATTTTTCGCACTCGGTAACAAAATCATCGACAGGATCAAAAGTGGAAAAACAAGCAAGATGCTACGTCGGATCGCGGGCCTATCGTAAGCCCATTTACCAACCATCAATGCGCCGCCGATGTATACCAATATCAATCCGGTTCGTGAACCCAAAACATGCATACAGAGCACAAGCGCTACAACCGAGGCCATCGCCAAATAGTTTTCCCGAAAATCCTTCTGAATCAATCCTCTGATCATCAACAATACCATCACCCCCATTATTGTCGCAAATTCAATATGATACACGCCAGAGTACAGTGGAATCGGCTTGCTTTCGAGTACCATTTGATCGTAAAATGTTCGATGCTGGAAATAATGAATTACACTACTCACGCCCACCCAAATCAAAGGAAGCACCCCCAAAAACCAACCCCCACCAAATATCGTCCGTAACCGCCTCCCCCAACCATAAGCCATTGCAACCAATAATAGCGGAAGTTTAATTAACACCTTGTTCAATGCCATCCGGCCCATCTCATTCTCCTTCTCCAATAACCCACCCGCAACATCCATTGTCACCCCGGAAACCCCTCCAACACCCACCGACCATGGCCAGTAACCACTCATCCAAATCACACACATATTCCATCCCAAACACAGCGCTACCCCCCACCAAAACCATCGAATCAAACCCATCTCCTCAACCCTTTCGCCCCAAACCCACAATTGAAATACGTAGGCAATTAATCCCATCGACGCCAATGCGGGAGAAAAATGGATACAACCCAACGATACCCATAAGAGCACATCGGTCTTTAACCAGAACTTGACATCAAACGCCTTAAGGGGCCACATAACGAATCTGCAAGGTAGCGTTCTGCTGCGCAATACCCAAACGGTCGGCCACAGACTGACTGATCGCAATTTGCTTATTCCCCTTCTCCGGCAAAGAACCAATCACCGTGCAATACACCATTTTCTTGTTCGCCGTGTTTATCACCGCAATCACCTCTCCCTTCTTATGATTATTCATCATCACCCATGAACGATCCGGCTGAATCCCCTCATATCCAATCTGAGCCGTCACCATTTTTTCATATTCCCTCATCGCCGACTTCACTTTTACCGCTTGAACCTGCTCTGGCATTCCACCCTGATTGTCGGTGCCAACCAATGTTTTATCCGTTGGGACCGCAGCAATGGCCGACACTTTTTCCGTATTTGGCACTTCCGCTTCCCTAACAATCACTGGGGTTATCGACGTTTTTGCAATCGTAACCGAATCCATTTTTACTGGTTCTAAGGCCGCAAGCGACTTCTCCGTTTTAGGAATCCACAATTTCTGATTGATCGATAATTGCTCTGATGTCAGCTGATTGATCGACTTAATATCCGCCACCGAAACACCATATTTCTTCGAAATACTAAACAAACTCTGTCCTTTCTCTACCACATGGTCAAATGTATTTTCCGGAGCCATTTGCACATCTAACATCGCCACGGGTTTTTTCAACAACGTAGAATCCACACCCACCGCAGCAGGCTTCACTTCAGTTGCTGATTTAACTTCCGTAGCCGTCTTTATTGCTGATACAGGGGGTTTTTCATCCTTACTGTCTACCATCACCCCAGAAGCTTCCTCCACAGGATTTAAGCGAGGCGCAGCAATCGGCTCAGACTTCACGGGCTTCTTTATCTTCTGCTTCACTTTCACGCGCATACCCGGCTTCAACATGCCAATGTCAGGATTCAACGCCTTCAATTCCTCAATGCTACAATGGTATTTCTTGCCGATGGCATATAGGGTTTCCCCCTTTTTAACTTTGTGCTCAATTTCGATTACCATCTCCGATGGATTGGTCTGACCTAGCGATGGATTGCTGTAAATCAAACTCATCAGCGCCATCACACTACCTTTCACTGCATACTTTTTCCAATTGATCATAGATACAATAATAATGTATCGAAATCTGCGATTTAGAAGCGACTATGCACAACGCAGCAGTTGTTTAATAAATCAAACACTCAGCCAATCAGAAGGCAATGCTTGCTGCTCTCCTTTTTCCAAAAATACGATACGATGCGCTATCGCCCTCGCTACTTCCAAGTTGTGCGTAATGAAAATGTAAGCCAATCCACGATCTCGCTGTAAACCCAGCAATAAATCCAACACTTGCTTCTGAACCAAAGGATCCAACGCTGCCACCGCCTCATCTAAGATCAACACCTTTGGGTCCGATGCTAAGGCCCGCGCAATGCACAGTCGCTGTCGTTGACCCCCACTCATTTCATGCGGATATGCACCTGCCAATCTCAAATCAAAACCCACTTCCGAAAGCAACTCCTTGCTGCGAATTTCCGCCTCCTCCTTACTACAATTCTTAACAAATCTCACCACCTCAGACACCGCATCGATAGACTTATCGTTGGGATTTAAGGAAGAATATGGATCCTGAAACACCATCTGAATTCCGGTGGGTGGCTTCCGTTTCAACGATTCCGCATTCAACAAGACCGATCCCTCCGTGGGCAATTCCAAAGCCACCAACAATTTAGCCAATGTGCTTTTCCCAGAGCCCGACAAACCCACAATGGCCAACGTTTCCCCGCGATGCAAAATATCGTTAAACCCTCGCAACGCCTGAACCTCATATCCCTTTTGTTGATACGTCTTCCCCAACTGGCGAATTTCCAATACTGGATGATATTCCTCCAAAGGCTTCACCCAAACACCACTAGGCATCGCCTCAATCAATTCTTTTACATATTGATGCGCATTTACCCCAAACACCTCATCCCTTCCGCCCTGAGCCATGCAAACACCCTTTCTCAATACCGTTACTCCTTCTGCATATTGCTTTACCAAATCCAATTCATGACTCACCCATAGCAATGCACTGCCCTGATCCTTGCAAATCCGCTCCAAATCACGCATCACCTGCTGCCTGGCAACACTATCAAGCGCCGTTGTGGGTTCGTCTGCCAAGATCAATGGTGGCTCGTGGACACAAGCCATGGCTATCATCACCCTTTGTCGTTGTCCGCCACTCAACTGGTGAGGGTAAGCACTTAATATCCTATCTAAAATCTCTCCCAGCCCCAATTGCGTTAACTTTCGCTCTATTTTTTCCTTGGCCAGTGCTAAATCATGCTCGTGAATCAAAGCCGACTCCATCAGTTGTTTTCCGCAGCGCATCTGGGGATTCAAAGCCGTCATTGGCTCCTGAAATATCATCCCAATTTCTTTGCCGCGAATGCCAAGCCAGGCGTTTTGACCCAAACCGCACAATTCCATCCCGTTAAATTGAATGGAACCTTCCATGGTGAGCGCGGGCGACAATAAACCCATTACGCCAAACAGCGTTAACGACTTACCACTACCACTCTCGCCAATAATTCCATGAATTTCGCCGGGATTCACATCCAATGCGTCCAATGTAAGCAAGGAATTCCCATTGATAGAAATCTTCAAATTTCGAATACTCAACAAGGGTCCGGTTACTGTCATCCAAGCAAAGGTAATCACCATTGCTTTCAATTCACAAGGTCCAATTTCGATAAAAAAAGAAAGCGGGCCGCATGCGGCCCGCTTTCACTATGGATTTTGGCGAATAACTGAACGCAAAAGCGCCCCCTTTAATCTACCGACAACTTAATAGGAATTTCTCTCCAAGATTTCAAGAAGTTTCCGTTGTTCTGACCAGGCACCCAGCGGGGCGACTTTTTCAAAACACGAATGGCCTCAGTAGTAAATTCTGGACAACTCTTGGTATCTTCAATGGCCTGAACACGTGAAATTCTTCCGGCTTCATCCACCACAAAACGCAGCATTACAGAACCGTTGATTCCTTCATCCTGACAGCGTTGAGGATAAATAAATTCGCCTGCAACGTAGTCTCTAAAAGCGGCTTCACCACCAGGGTAATTGGCTTTAATCTGAACGTTCGTTGCAATATTATCACCTCCGCCAGTTGGACCACCACCTTCGTTAAAGTCTGGCGCTTCAAACTCATCGCCTCCTTCCTTAGTATCCTTACCGGTAGTTTTAATCTCATCTGGAGGAATAATCACATCTTCCGTAGTTGCATCTGGATTGATTTTTGGAACAACATATTGCTGGGTAGCAACTTGTGGCTCTGGCTCTTCAATCTTCGGCTTTTCGGGTTCTTTCTCCTCTTCTTCAGGTGCTTTCACATCGTCGATGTTGGTTACTTTCAATACCGTCTTGTGCTCAACTTCCTTTGGAAAGAAAAAATCATAAATAATCGGTGCGGCTGAAAACAAGCCCGTAATAGATAGCGCAATGATAGTTGCCATCGTTTGGTTCTTATTAAAGCTCTTGCGAATCTGATACGCACCGTACTCCTTAAATCGATCGGCAAACACCAGTTCGTTACGCGCTGGCGATTGCACTTGGTCCCATTTGTTCATCAAACTTTCTGACATAGCGATTAGGATTTAGTTTTTAGATCAATAAGCTTCTTTTCAAGCGGAGCCATTCCCTCGTCCACAGCAAAATACTTGGCGATCTGGCAAATCATAAATTCGTCCATCACGTCAATCACATTGCGATACGATGCTTTGTCGTCGTTCTTCAACAACACCACCAACTTCGAATCTCTTTGTGCTTGTTTTACTTTGGCATCGATGGCATTGCGCTTGGCAGTATCTTTCTCATCGATCTTGTTCAATTGTTTTTCAAAATCACGCAATTGTGTCAATAGCGTTAAATTGCTCTCAACCAATATTTTACGCAATCCGTTTTTGGTGTAATCGGTCTCTTCCAAAACAGCTTTGTCGTTCAAAGCGCCACGATACCAATACACTTTATCGCTCCCGGTTAAAAGTATGGTGATACCATCCTTTACTTCGGGCTGCTTCATGTTTTTCAAATCCTTTTCATCCAGTTTTTCTGGAAAGATCATTCTCAACACCTTGGGCTGAGAGAACGTTGAGGTAAGTACGAAGAAGGTCAACAACAAAAACGCCAAATCCACCAAGGGGGTCATATCCACCCGGGTGCTCTGTTTTTTGGCTCTTTTTTTGCCACCGCCGCCGCCGCCACCATTACTTTGTATTTCTGCCATGGTTCTACTCTCTTATCTTTAGTCTTTAGGTTTGGCTTCCAAACCAGTGATCATCTGAAAATTCTTTACTTTGGCTTCTCTAAATACTTGAATAACGTTTTTCAAGACGTTGTATTTTGTGTTACCGTCGGCTTTTACCGCAAACTGAATATAATTATCCTTATCAAAAGGCAACCCACGCTTGGTGGCTTCAGCTTCGCGGTCTTTAAAATCGTCGTGTGCTCTCAAACGGGCATTGTAAGCCCAGTGATAAAGCTGACTCTTTTTTATATTTAACGTATCGTAGGGAACGCCAGCTTGCTGCACCTTCGCGCGCGCATTGACTTCCAATTCTAGATACGAACTGATGGATTCCATTTTTAGTCCGATTGGACCAGCACCAGCAAATTTCTTTACTTCCTCTGCGCTCATTTGCACCTTGAAATCGCGCATCATATCTTTCAAAACCAGCTCTTTCACGGCCGGATTTGTGATTTCAATGAACACCCTTCCATCAGCATCTACGGTCACCAAAAACACCTGTTTAGGTATTTGCACTTCGGTGGTAGAGGACGGAGGATCTACGAATACGGGCTCTGGAGCACGGAAACTTGAGGTCAACATAAAGAACGTTACCAGAAGGAATGCCAAATCCACCATTGGAGTCATATCCAATGAAGGGGTGGAACGGGGCATACTTACTTTAGGCATGTTCGTAAATTTAGGGCATTAATCCGGGTTTAAACCAAAAGGTAAATAACCGAATTAACCGTGGTTGGCCTGGAAGTTAGAAATAATAGAATAACCCGCTTCGTCCATGCTATGTGTCATAGTATCAATGCGGTTAGAAAAATAGTTATAACTGATGATCGCCAAAGTTGATCCGATGATACCAAAAGCCGTGTTGATCAAGGCTTCAGAAATACCTGTTGCCAAGGCAGCCGTATCAGGAGTACCCGAGTTAGCCAATGCAGCAAACGCACGAATCATACCGAATACTGTTCCAATCAAACCAATCAAAGTACCAATAGATGCACAAGTTGTGATGATAACCAAGTTCTTAGAAAGCATAGGCAATTCCAAGCTAGTTGCTTCTTCCAATTCCTTTTCGATAGCAGCTTTCTTCTCGTCACGATTCAAATCTGTTTTCGCAGCAACCACTTGGTAGCGAGTTAAACCAGAACGAACCACATTGGCCAAAGAACCGCGCTGTTGATCACAAGCAGCAATCGCACCGTCTAAGTTGTTTTGCTCCAACATCGCACGCATTTTGTGAACGAATGCAGTTGCATTTCCACGACCTGAAGCCGCAGACAAAGTGATGAAACGCTCAATTGATACCAAAATTACAGTGATGTTTACCGCAATCAACAAAGGTACGATAGCGATACCACCGCGATAGATAATACCCAAAAGTCCCAATGGGTGACCTTTTGCGACGTCTCCATCTTCAAAGTTTGCAGGATTTCCTAAAAAGAAAATGTAAATTGAGTACCCAGCGGCAATTGCAAACAAAATGGCAAGGCCAGAGAAATATGCCATCCAGGCATTATTTCCCGATTCGTTGTTGTTATTTGTCATAATAATTCTAAGTTTTTGATATTTTTAAAGTGCAATAATACGGCCGACCACAGTTAAAAGCAAGTAAAGAAAATGTTAAATCTACTCAGAATTGGATGAAAATAGGGGCTTTTTTGTGTACTCAAAATTTAGGTGAATGGGCGCGGTAATTTTCTGCAAATTGTACGCCGGATAAAATTGCTGCATTTAATGAAGGGTTTGCAATTGACTGACCTGCCAGAAATTGATTCTGTTGAATGTTGGCATTAGTTGGGCTGCTTGGCAAATCATAAGAATACGGGGTATTCATCGGCAGCGCAGATTTCACTTCAAATGATTGTAAAAACTGGGCGTTGATTGGCCTCTGCAGTAAGTTCTCTACTTCCGTTAAAATTTCATTATTTGCCGCATGGGCATCCACATAGCCAGAAAAAGAGGGCTTCAACGATACCGACAACAAGTGCTTACCGTTGGGAGCATAATTGGATTGAACCATTGATGGTACTGCGATAAGATTTACGCGTCCCATCCGGCTTGCGTTAAGCGCCAAAAATTTTCCCAAACCAGCATCGTGATCCAGGGAATAATACAAGGTTGTAGTTGAGCGATGCGGGATTCCCGCCTGGTGATTTTCACCCACTGTAGAATTGAGGAAAGTTTGACTGGGATTGAGTTTCGCGGCGATTCTATTGGGGAGTGTTTGGACTCCATTGGGCATAAGAAGTGCATCGCCTTTGGCTAGAGCCCAAAAGATAAAATCAAAAAGGGAGTATGGGGTTTGAAGGGCTTCTTCGAGAAAAATGCCTGTAAAAAAAGGTCGAAAAAATGATTCGATGATGGTTTCAGAAAACCCAAGTGAAAGTAGGTATTCTTGGGTAGATGTTATTGTGGTGTTTGCTGAGGCGGGAGATTGAAAAAAATCGCTCGGTTTTTGGGATAGTAATTTCTTTCGAAGGGCAATAATTTTAATCACATCGGTGAGTTTAATATCGGGGTGAATTAGCGCTCCAATGCCTTTGATGCCGTGTTTGATAGGATCGGCGATGAGGGTTTTCCCTGTGGCTGTGAGCAGCCACGCGCCCGAGCCGCAGGCGAGGGCGCCATCCAAGAACCCACCCCGCTTGTAATCGTCTAACGCTGGATAAGCACTTTGAATCACTTGAAATCCATGATCCAATGAAAAACCGTCAATATGTGTGGTTCGCAACTTCCCACCCCACCCAGTGCTTTCTTCATGCAATTCGTAAGGAATACCTAATTGTTGCAGTTTGTATGCAGCAGACAGACCCGACATGCCCCCACCAACGATGGTAACAGGCCTGTTTATTGATGTCATTGATTAATTCCCAATGGGTTCACCCTCTGGCGCACGACGGCGAGGCCTATCCCCACCCGCACGATCTTCGACCCCTTCCGCGGGCTTCTTCTTTTTCCGCATCGAACGCGCCTTTGCAATCATTTCTTTCTTTACCTCTCGTTCGATACGTGGCAACTGAACCGCACGCTTCATACCAATCACTGGCTTTAATTTGATGGTATAGGTTTCCAACAATTGCACTTCCAATTTGCGCAGGGCGACAGCATCCTTGAAATACTGATCCGCTTCGGTTTCAGACAATTCGGAAGGACGTTTATCGTTCCATTTGTCTCTAAATCCGTGTTTTGAATCACGCAATTTCAACTGATATTCGTCGTAAATAGGAAAAAACTTCACTTTCTCCGCTTCACTTAACGTGAGTTGTTCCACAAACAAAGTCTCACGAAACTTTCTTAACTCCTCTACTTTAGAGGCCCTAAGGCTATCTTTTTTGGCTTCATTTTGTGCCTTTGCCTTCACAGCAAACAACATCAACAAGCACAGGGTGATATATTTCATAAATTTCATAATGATTCAAAATCTAATTCTTCAAACATTTCATCTTCCATATCAAAGGTTGCCAATCCATTGTCCTCTAAGTCCTGTAGCGCTTGTTTGGTGCGGGGTGGCATTTCTTTGGCATCGATGATGGTATAAACATTGGGCTCTTTGTACTTAGGCATTTCACCCGTAAGCAAGGGCTCTACCAACTGCAATCCATCGGGAATCGTATCCTTAGGCGAAATGGGCTCATCCAATGGAGATTCTATCAGCGTGGGTTCATCTTGCTGCAATTCGGTAGCCATAGCCTCTTCCGCTTTGGGTGGCTGAATCGCATTCCATATAAAATATGCAGCAACAATGGCCGCCAATGAAGCTGCAATCCCTAACCAACCTGGAGTTGCCGATTCTTTCTGTCGTCCGGCAATGGGCGCAAAAGCCGTTGGCGGTGCATCTAGATTGATAGTTTGGGGCTCTTCCTCTACTATGATTTCCTCAACCATCGGAGCCTTTTGGGCATTGATTGGCGCGATATACGATTCTAATTCATCCAATCCCACAGATTCTGGGACTTCGTGGATTATAATTGACTCTGGCGTTTTTGATTCCTCTTCGATAATCGACTCGATAACAAATTCCTCCTGCGGTTCGGAAACTTCTGTTTCTAACACAATCTCTTCAATCACAACCTCTCCAGTCGCAGTTTCATCAATCGCAGTTTCCACTTTGATTACATTTATAGCAACTTCGGCTGCCACAAACTCCTCAGTTTCCGCGAATGTAGATACCTCCTCAATGGTTTCAATCTTTGCAATTTCAGACTCAACTGATTCTATTTGAATCGATTCAGCCACCGGATTCAGTAAATCACCGTAGGTTACTTTGGTGATATTTAACGAATCACCCAAACCAGTAGTCTCTTCAGAAATGGCAGAAAAGTTGACCCATTCTGGATTTTCATTGGTGGTAAACGTTAATGGTGCGATTTCAACCTTGCCAACAGAATCGACATCTTTGTCTACACCAACTGATTTAGACGTTAGAGGATCTTGTTTTCTCGCCCGCTTTTGAATGCCTGAAGTATCAACCTTCATTAATACTTCAACTGGCTTAATGGCTTCAATCTTGGGAGCCGCAGCTTCCGGAGAATTGATATCAATCCCCAATCTCTGCAACAAACGGGATTCTGATTCCTTAAAATAGGAATCCGGCGCGTTGTAGGCAGGTCCGATTTTTTCGTTGTCTAAGTCCATAATTTCGCTTTTGTCTGATGATTAGATGTATAAATTACGATTTGGTTTAACGCAGTACACTTAAATAAATTTCTAATTTCTTCACGGCGTGGTGATACGACGCTTTCAATGCCCCCTCAGACGTAGATGTCAACACTGCAATTTCTGCATAACTCAAGTCCTCAAAATACCTCAACGTAAACACCAACTTCTGCTTAAATGGCAAATAGCAAAGGGCTTTCTGTAACTTTAATGCAATATCGTCGCCAGACAAATACAAATCCTCAGTGATCATATCGGCCATTTCCGGCTGCGCCTCATCAAAGTCGATCGTGGGCTTCCTTTTGCGAATCAAATTGATCGATTCATTTGTTGCGATACGATAAACCCATGTCCTAAGTCGACTTTCCCCTTTAAACTGATTGGCATTCTGCCAAACTTTGATAAAAGTATTCTGTGCCGCGTCATCCGCATCATCATGACTTAATAATAAATTTCTACAGTGGTAATAGATTTGTTGCTGATAACGACGTGAAATCTCAACAAACAAAAATGCAGTTATGTCAGAGCTCACCAACTCTACCGAAAGCTCGTCTTCCGATAAATTCTGTAAACGTTGGGATTCACTCATATTTTTTGCATTTGCTTTATCTACACTCATTAACGATTCATTATAAATGTCACAATGATTTCCAATGTGCGAAGTAGATAAAATTCAATGACAAGACATAGACAATGGCCGAAAAGTTTAACACAAGTTATTCCACATTGTTAAAATTCCTATTTGATGGGGAAATTTGCCGAAATTCATTGTATCAAAAGAAATAATTCGTATTTTTGCAGCCCAATTAGGATTAAAACCCATGAATTCAATCGTTAATAGCATCGCATCTGAGTATTTGAGAACAGACTTACCCGCTTTCAAGGCTGGTGATCGTATCACTGTTCACTATAAAATTAAAGAAGGCGCCAAAGAGCGTATTCAGTTATTCCAAGGCGATGTTCTCCAACGTCGCAACGGAGGAATTGATGAAACTTTCACTGTACGCAAAATTTCTAACGGAATTGGCGTAGAGCGTATCTTCCCATTGCACTCTCCTTTCATCGATAAGATCGAAGTGAATAGAAAAGGTCGTGTTCGTCGCGCCCGTATTTTCTATTTACGTACACAAATCGGAAAAGCAGCTCGTATCAAAGAGCTTCGTACCCGATAAGATAAAAAATTTCTTTTCAAAAAGCCCAATTCGTTGGGCTTTTTTTATTTACCTTACTCTCAAAGTGAGAACTCCGATCAATTATCAAACCGAATCAAAGCAGTAAGCCCCATTCCATTGTGATAAACTCCAGTTGGGTAAAACAGATTATAAGGGTCGGACTGAGACAATGCCGATATGACACTATAATCCCAATTCAGTCTTAAATCCAACACTTTAGAAACTCTAGAACCGACAGCAAATTGCAAAATCAATCCATTTTGGGAAAAATCACTCGCAATTCCAGGATTAAAACCTTCACTTTCTTCAATTTTCAACAATCGGGTGAACCGAACACCACCCAACAAATCAATATCGCCTAATTTTCCCGCGCTCACCTTTCTAATACCCGCCAACTGCAACTCAATCTGCCTTGCCTTGATATGAAAAGCATTTACCATCGTTAATGGGTCAAATGCACGTCGACTTCCCCGCTGAACCATGCAAAATTGCATTTCAATCGCATCCAATTTCTTCGTCTCAGACAACCTATATCCCGTTGCCATACCTACTTGATATCCAAATTTATTATATCCACTGGCTTGATCTCCGTCAATTTGAGAGGCCAAAATGCCCATCAATGGTCGACCATAAAAACTGTGTACTTTCTCTTGCTCCCCCTGGCCCTGCAAAAAGTTCACAGCAAAAAATGTTAAAGTCCCGATCAATCGAATCCCTGCTTTCCGTCTCATGTTGTAATTTGCAGCAATTTATTGCAAAAGCACGTGGGTAACAAGCCAAAACAAATATTGATTATAGGCTCTGGCTTGGCTGGCAGCACATTGGCGTTGGAATTAAGCCAGCGTGGGCACTTCATTCAAGTGATAGACAATCTTGTACCCAACACCAGTTCACGCGTTGCTGCGGGAATAATCAACCCTGTTGTACCCAAAGGCGTAAAGAAAACCTGGCAATACCAAGAAATTTTCCCCGCCGTTTTTGATTATTATCGCAATTTTGAATCACTTTTAGGAACCGAATTCGTTTTTGAATACCCAATGTTGCAAATTCACGCCAACGAGAATGAAAGATATGAATGGCGGAAACGTGGCGTAGTTTCTGAAATGACAGACCTATTGACACCCACCGGCGAGAATACTATTGTTAACAACTGTGGTCGTTTGGATGTCTTGCAATTTTTAAATGCTGCTCAAATCGAACTGGAGAAAAAAAATCAGTTTAGAAACGAGAAATTTATACATGCGGATTTGATATTCCCTGAATCTGGTAAAGCGGAGTATCATGGACTTCCATTTGATGAAGTCATATTCTGCGAAGGTATTGGTATCATGCAAAACCCTTGGTTCAATTATCTCTTTTTTGATCCTACCGGGGGTGATATTTTAACGGTTCGGATTCCAGATTTACAGCAAGATAAAATTATCAAACAGAAACAGTGGATTGTCCCTACAAAAGAAAAAGATATCTTTCTATTAGGAAGTACTTTTCATAAACAATCAATCTCTGAGGTTCAAGACCCTGCAGATGCCCAATTTCTCATCGAACGGGCAGAACTCATTACAGGAAAAACAGTTACTTTCATCAAACATCAGCGGGCGGTTAGACCTACGGTGCAAAATAGAAGACCCTATCTCGGTAGACATCACACATATAAGAATTTGAGCGTCTACAATGGATTAGGAGCGAAAGGAAGTGCCCTTTGCAGTTGGCTATCCCCAATGATGGCTGATTTTATCAGCAAAAATACACCCTTGAACGAAGAAGTAGATATTTCAAGGATTCAATAAATCCGAATGGTGTTTGATCAATTATTTACAATAAACTCCAAGAAACCCGAGGGGTCCGACATCACTTTACAGTTTTCAGGTATTTTCAAATCGCGACGTTTCACCACCTGGGAACCTGTAACTATAATTTGCGTATTGGGCCAACTACGAGAAAGTGTATTCAAATAAACTTGAACCGGCATCGCTGCATTGGAATTGGTTAATGCGCAAAAAACAAAATCGGGATTGTGTATTTTGTGAATTTTATTCAAATCATCGAGCGGCGTAGATGTACCCAAATAAATCACATGTTGTCCATTGGCGCGTAACAAATATGAAGCGAATAATAGGCTTAATTCGTGATTTTCACCATTTGGCAAAAACAACAAATATTTTTTCGCATCACTGTTCGGAATAACATTAACCTGATCGATAGCCACAAACATGCGTTGTTTAATTAAATTGGTAATGAAATGCTCGTGTGCAATATGTATACTACCACCCAACCATAGAATTCCAACATGCTGTAAAAATGGAAAAATGATTTGGGTAGTTGTTTGCTCCATCCCCAATTGTAAAATATTGATCGACAAAGTCTTATTAAATTCTTTCTCGTCAAAATCAAACATCGCCGTTGATAACGTTGAGATTTGGGATTGCTGACCAGAATTGTTTTCAGAAATGCTTAAGGTTTTTCTCTGTACCTCATCCCTTTCCATTTGGGCAATCCTACTGATCTTAATACCATTGGCATTGAGAATGGCAATGTTCATCATGTATTTGAGATCGTCTTGCTCATAATACCGAATATTGGTCTCTGTACGCTTGGGAACCAATATACCGTATCGTTGCTCCCAAATTCTTAAGGTGTAAGCCTTAATCCCTGTGATATTCTCAATATCTTTGATAAAATACTTGTCCCGATAGTCTTTTTTCGACTTTTTCGGTTCACGTTTGTTATCTATTAATACCTTATCTACCACATTTAACATATCATGAAAATTATTATCACAGGCGCTTCAGGACTCATTGGCAAACGACTCTGCAAAGTATTGAAGCAGGATAGTTTTGACATTGAATTTTTGAAACGACATGACTATAACAATACAATCGAGGAAAAAGATTGGTTATCGAGAAAAAATATTTTTTGGTCGAATCCTGAAATTCTCGAAAATGCAGATGCGGTGGTTCATTTGGCGGGGGCAAACGTGGGCAGTTCATGGACCAAAAAATATAAAATAGAAATTCTGAACAGTAGGAAATTGGGAACCGACTCGCTAATGAAGGCCTGTGCGGATTGCCAAATACCACCCAAACATATTATTTCAGCCAGTGGAATTGGCTTTTACCCCGAAAACACCCATCAATTACTAAATGAAACCAGTGAATCGGGAAATACATTTCTAGCGGAGGTTTGTAAAATTTGGGAACAAGGAATATTTGAGCATAAAATTCCGGGTGCAGTTGCAAGCTGCCTCCGGACAGGCATTGTCATTTCAAACAATAGTAAAGTATTTAGCGTATCACAACTTCAATTTCAAATATTCGGCATGGTCGGCAGTGTGGGAAGTCCAAATAATTTGTGGAGTTGGATCCATATTAATGATTTGTGTTCGATGTATCTTGCTCTAATTAAAGGCACAATGTCGCCCGGCATTTACAATGCAGTGGCGCCCCACCCCTGCACCCAGAAAGCAGCGGGGATAGCATTTGAAAAATTCGCACCGCAACGAGAACTCAAAAAATCGAATATCACCGCATTGCTTTGGCGTATCCCTTGCGCATTCAACAAAATGCTAAAAGCACTGCGTATCACCGCTCGACCTGTTTTGCCCGCATTTCTAATCAAACTAGCCTGGGGGGAGCGATCCGCAATTGCACTAACCAACCAAAATGTGAGTGCCAAAAAAACATTAGATACCGGATTTTGTTATCAATATCCAACCATCGAATCCGCGATGGACCATTTGCACACACACAACGATTGTTAATGTCAAAACGTATCTATTTCTGGTTTCGTCGCGATTTGCGTCTCAACGACAACCACGGTCTATATCAAGCCCTTCAATTGGCTGCATCACAGCAACTACGGGTACAATGCGTATTCATATTTGATACCAATATACTTAGTCGTTTATCCAACAAACACGATGCTCGAGTTCAATTTTTGCATCGTGAAATTTCCTCATTAAAAAAAGAATTACGCAGCCATGGAAGTGATCTAGAGGTGTGGCACGGCAACCCCCTCGCATTATGGGAAAACGCCATCGTCCAAAATACACCCCACGCCATTTTTTGCAATTCCGATTACGAACCCTCAGCGATAAAGCGCGATCAAGCCATTGCCGAAATCTGCAAGACACAGAATGTATCGTTTCAAAGCCATAAGGACATTTGCATCTTCGAGAAATCAGAAGTCGTAAAGGACGATTCAAAACCATATACTGTCTACACTCCTTTCAGCAGAAAATGGAAAGCAAAATTGGCTATCGAACCCATTACATTTTATCCTTCCGAAACCAAGCTCGACCATTTATCGCATCAAAAAGAAACTGAAAACTTCCCCATACCAAGCTTGGCTGATTTGGGATTTGTGTCGTTCGATTTTGAATACCCAGAAAAAACAGTGACTCAAACGCTGATCAAGGAATACACCAACAAGCGAAATTTCCCTGCAATCCGCGGAACGAGTAAGTTGGGATTACATTTCAGGTTCGGCACGATCAGTATTCGCGAAAAGTTGCAAAAAGCACTCTCATTGAATGAGACATTTGTCAATGAGCTCATTTGGAGAGACTTCTACCTCCAGATCCTCTGGCATTTCCCGCAGGTGGTAGGCAACGCATTCAAACCCCAATACGATCGCATTCAATGGCGCAATGATGAAACAGAATTTGAAATGTGGAAATCCGGCAATACTGGCTACCCCATCGTAGATGCTGGCATGAGGGAACTGAATACAACAGGCTTCATGCACAATCGCGTCCGAATGATAGTGGCTAGCTTCCTTACAAAACATTTACTGATTGATTGGCGCTGGGGCGAAGCATATTTTGCCGAAAAACTATTAGATTTTGAATTGGCGAGCAACAATGGAGGTTGGCAGTGGGCTGCAGGCTGTGGTGTTGATGCCGCGCCTTACTTTAGGGTTTTCAATCCAACGCTTCAAACTGAAAAGTTCGATAAACACTACGAATACATAAAAAAATGGGTCCCAGAATTTGGAACCCATCAATATGCAAAACCCATGGTTGACCATGCCTTTGCTCGAAATCGTTGTTTAGAAACGTATAAATCAGCGCTAAACGAGTAATTACTTTTTCAATTCTCCGCCACTGGCAGCCAACAAGTAACTCTTGATAAATGGCCAAATATCGCCATCCATCACGTTGTTTACGTTGCTGGTTTCTTCGCCTGTACGGACATCTTTCACCAACTTATAAGGATGGAAAACGTAGTTGCGAATCTGTGATCCCCACTCGATTTTCATCTTTCCATCTTCGATTTCTGCACGTGCAGCATTTCTTTTGGCGATTTCCAATTCGTATAATCGAGATTTCAGCATTTGCATGGCTCGTTCGCGGTTTCCTAGCTGACTTCTATCTACCTGACAGACCACGACGATACCTGTGGGCGTATGCGTTAACTGAACCTTTGTTTCTACCTTGTTTACGTTCTGACCACCAGCACCACCTGATCTACTTGTATGTAATTCAACGTCTTGCGGCCTGATTTCAATTTCGATGGTATCATCCACCAACGGATAAACATATATACTCACAAAAGAGGTATGTCGGCGAGCATTAGAATCAAAAGGTGAAATTCTCACCATACGATGCACGCCATTTTCGCCCTTTAAATATCCAAAGGCAAAATCTCCCTTGATTTCCAAGGAAACACTCTTGACCCCTGCCACATCGCCATCCTGTCGGTCTAGCTCTGTAATTGAAAATCCGTTTTTTTCAGCCCACATCAAATACATACGCATCAACATCTGAGCCCAATCGCAACTTTCCGTTCCGCCAGCACCCGCATTGATTTCTATGACACATCCCAAGTGATCTTCTTCACTTTGGAGCATGTTTTTAAACTCCAAATCCTCAACCATTTGCATCAGTTCGAGGTATTGAGCATGCACTTCGTCGGCCGTAGCTTCACCAATTTCTTGGAATTCAACCAACACGCCTAAATCTTCGATCACACCAATGATTTTACCAAAGGCATCGGTCCAGATTTTCTTATCCTTGATTTTTTTGAGATGTAGCTCAGCTTTTTTTGAATCGTCCCAAAACTTTGGGTCTAATGTTTGTTCTTCTTCGTCGGCGATTTCCGCAAGTTTCCTATCGACGTCAAAGATACCTCCTCAAAGCCTCTGCACGGCCTTTTAAATCCTTAAATTGCTCTGTATTCACGGGGCAAAGATAGGTGCAAATTACAAGACCATGAAGTTAATTATGCAGGCATTAACAGCCTAAATATGGTGGGGTAAATCTTTTGGGAATCATCCGCGAACAATCTTTATTATCAAAATCCATCCGCATCTCCCAAAAAAGGAAACCGATCTCGAAACTGTGATAATTGCGATTTTTCAATTACAACATGGGCAATTGCCTCTCTTTGATGTGGCTCTAAAAGAAAATCACCGTCATATTTGATGGCTTGTGTGTGCCCATTGTGTGCGATCCCCTTTTCGTCGTTCCCTATCCGATTCACCCCAATCACAAACGCTTGATTTTCGATGGCCCTCGCTTTTAATAGAACGTCCCATGCCGAAATCCTGGCGCTCGGCCAATTTGCCACGAACAACAAAACATCCGGACAATCTAATTCATCCCTTAGAACTGTTTTTCTTATCCAAGCCGGGAATCGCAAATCGTAACAAATAAATGGCGCAATTTTAAATCCCTGATATGTAAAAACACAAGTCTCACTGCCAGCTTGGTAAACCTCGTGCTCGCCTCCATAGGAAAACAAATGACGCTTGTCGTACTGAGCCACCTTTTCGCCCTGGTAAAACGCCAAAAATCGGTTGTAATAAAATCCATTTTCTTGGATCGACAAACTACCGCAAATCATTCGGTCTTGGCTCATCTGGGACATCCACTGCACCGTTTCTCCGTCCATCGTTTCCGCTGCTTTTTCTGGATTCATAGTAAAACCCGTAGAAAACATCTCAGGGAAAACGACCAACGAATTGGGCATCGTTTGAGACAAATGCCATTGAAGTCGAGCCCGATTCGCTACCGGATTCTCCCAAATGAGGGGCGTTTGAACCATAAATACGTTTAGAGTCGACATAATACATCAAGACTTTTTTGGAGTGTATCGTTGTTTTTGGCAAAACAGAATCGCAGTAATCGTTGATTGGGATTGGGATTTTGGTAAAATGCACTCACCGGAATACCAGCCACTTTATGCTCAATTGTGAGCCATTCCGCAAAATCGCTATCCCATTTATCAGAAATCGATGAATAATCAACAATCTGAAAATAGGCACCTTCGCACGGTAGCAATTGGAACCTGGATTGAGATAATCCATCGGCAAAAAAGTTGCGTTTCGATTGCATGATCTCAGAAACAGATGTTTCGTATTCAGGGTTTTCCAGTAAAAACTCTGCGGCAGCAAACTGCATGGGTGTATTTGCGGCAAATGCTAAGAATTGATATACTTTTCTTATCTCAGCGCTCAATTCAGCCTTAGCCGTCACATAGCCCAACTTCCAGCCGGTGGCGTGGAAAGTTTTTCCAAAGGATGAAATGGCAATGGCTTGATTGTGCAGTTCTGGAATCTGCAAGACAGAAATATGTTCTTTTTGATCAAAAACCATGTGTTCATACACTTCGTCGGACAGCACAAGAATTTCGGTATTTTGAACTAATGAGGCTAGGATCGACCAATCAGATCGTGAAAAAACCAAACCCAATGGATTGTGTGGCGTATTGACCACTATCATTGTTGTTTTACTAGAAATGTTCGATTTCAACAGCTCCCAAGGCATTGAAAAGT
This sequence comes from Chryseobacterium gleum, assembly GCA_945870885.1. Lineage (GTDB taxonomy): Bacteria > Bacteroidota > Bacteroidia > NS11-12g > UBA955 > UBA955. The sequence continues at coordinate 19,914 of CAMBTR010000013.1, forward strand.
CGTCATTCAAAGGGATTCGGACGGGAATACCACCTGCCAAAATCACCGACGGGGCATAGCAATCATAGGACGGATCAAACAAGATGACTTCATCTCCACGCTGCACAAATGTCTGAAAAACGGCAAACAAACCAGCGGTTGCACCTGGAACGATGGTAATATCTGTTTCAGGATTGATCGCAAAACTCCTACCCCATGAATTTTGTCGTTCTGCTATTACCTCACGTAAACTCAATTGTCCAGCCATCGGGGAATATTGATTCCTCCCGCTCAACAAGGAGTCATTTACTTTATCAATTAAGCCTGGGGGTGGATTAAATTCAGGGAACCCTTGAGAAAGGTTGATGGCATTGTGTTTTGCGGCCAGGGCGGACATTACAGTAAATATCGACAGGCCTTGATTGGGTAATTTAGAGGCTCGCACATTGCGAAAATACAATTCGAAAAGTAACTATTAGGAACCCCAGGAAATAATAATTGAGCGCAGTTGAGGACGCTGAAGAAATTTTGCTAAATTTGCCCCCCGCAAAACCCTAGTAAAACAAGGATTTGGGCCTATAGCTCATTCGGTTAGAGCAACTGACTCATAATCAGTAGGTGCTTGGTTCGATTCCAAGTGGGCCCACAGAAAGCCTCTCAGCAATGAGGGGCTTTTTTTTTATTGGATAAGCCTGTATCTAAGTCCTCCTATTGTTTGATCCAACGCAAAACCTGTTTTTGTGTATTGGTAGTTACTTCCACAAAATACAACCCAGCAGTAAGGTTTGATACGTTCAGGGTTGAGCTTGTTCCGAGAAGCACCAATGAGCCCAATTCGTTAAATATTTTCACCCCAACGATGGCTTCTTTGGTCACTACTTGGATTTGGGAAGAAGCGGGATTGGGGTAAATGAGCATTCTCTCAGTGGAAATCACGTGGGTGTTGACCGCGCCACCCCGAATGAATTGGAATTGCCAGTATCCGGCGCCATAGTTAATGCCTGCCGTTAATCGCGTTGCGGTTAAGGAGATTTGATAATTTCTTTGATTGGGTACTGTGCTTCCACTGCTCAATTCCCCACTGTTTGTGGCTTTGGGTAATCCAAGATAATTTCCTTTGCCATCGATGACTAGAAGGCCTGTGATGCTGTCTATGTACCATTTGCCTATGCTCATTCCGTCATGGGGCGATACGGGTACTCCACAAAGATCCTTTCCAGCATTCTGCCATCCTTCGAGCCAAGTTTGGGTTCCAAGTGCATTTTTGAATTCTCCATTTTTTGAGATTTGATATACATCATCGAACAAACAAGATCGCAGCGATACGTCGGCCGAAGAATTGCTCCACCAGTTCAAACTGCTTGGCGAAGGTCCCACTGCCATGGCGTTGGCAACGGGCTCCAGTATCCAGTTTCCGGCCAATGAAAAGGTATTGAATATTGCTGTGCTGCTTTGCTGACGTCCTTTGTTATTGTCTGTTGCCACAGCATATACTTGGTGTTTTCCTTCTGGCAATTTCGTACTGAACGCATAGGGTGCCCCAGTGTCTATGGCCACAGAATCTCCATCGAGCCAGAAAGTCACAGACCTGATGCTTCCATCCAAGTCATCGGCACTTGCCGTGATTTGAAAAGGTTGGTTTTCGATGGTTGTGGTTGTGGCGATGGGGCTGGTGATTGAAACCTCTGGCAATTGATTGCCGCCATTGCGAACAAAAATGAAAATGTCGTTTTCGTCATTGTATAAACTATCACTCACGATGAGCCTGATTTTGTAAACACCTTCTTTGGGTTGCTTGAAAGTAACTTGTTGGCCATTTTCTCGCTCTATGATGAGTTTCGATGGGCCGTAAATTTGTTTCCACTGGTAATTTAAGTAGCCCAAATGACCATAACTGCTTTTGCTACCGTCGCAAATAAAGCTGTCTGTGCCAATCGCACAAGAGATGTTTCCGCCGGCATCCGCTACGGGCAAGGCCTTGGGTAGGTTACTGCTCCATACAAATTGTAGTTTGCCCAAATTCACTCCCGCGTCATCAAACTGGAGACGTATCACACGCTTGCCCCTCACAAGTGGTATATTTTTCAAGGTTATCGAACCAAATGTTTCCCATTTTTGAGTGCTAGGGAAGGTAATGTCATTGGCAATTCGTTGGTTATTGAGCCAAATTGATAGTTTGCCTGCTGCGCCAAGGTTGCCATTGGCATATCGCAATGTGCAATCATAGAGTCCGTCTTTGGTAATATTGGCTGTGTATTCTGTCCATTCTCCCGCATCGATATAGGTCAAAATCGCTCCTTCTTGTGAGTTGCTAGAAGCGTCTACTGATTCATTGGTTCTGAAATTGCCCAGGTTTTTGGTGCTAAAATCGATGTATGCAATGCTTTGGCCATTCCCGCCTTCAAACTCGTCGAAATGACCACTTTGAAAACTACCTGGGATGGTTGCAATGCTTTTGTTGTAGGCGATTTGTTCTCCAACAATGATTTCTGTAAGATTGGATATGATCTGGTTTTGCCCTTTAAAAATTCGTGCGTAAAAGATGTATTTCCCCGCATTGAGTGTTGTAGTAGTGAGTGTAAATGGGGTTGCGACGTATGTTTTCATTCGATTTGATCCCATGTACCACTGAACAGAATCCGGGGTGATGCTGAGTGAATCGAAATACAATGTGGCGGCCGTGCCTTTGTACAATTGTCCAAAATCGGTAGTGATGTGCGCAGTGATGTCGAGGTCCAAGCTAGTTTTGAGCTTTCTTGGGGCGATGGTCATGACATATCCATCCGAGAATTTTACTTTGAGCGTATCGGGTCCAACGTTTTTGGCAACATAAACCATTTGATTGCCTTTTTTAAAGGCCACTGCCAGGGGGTGATTTGCGGTGGTGTTGGGTTGTAGTCGACCCAAGGCATTGAGCGAGTGAAGCCAGTGATAGGTCTGTGCATCAGAGACCCCGAATTTTAAGTTGCGATTGGGAAAACTGTTGTATAGTTCAATCGCTTTGGGGGCGTTGATGTAGGCAAGGAATTCCCAATATACATCGTGCCATAAGTTGTCGTTGACTTGGTTTGAAAGTATCCCCGTGTTTTTGGTCATTTCGTTCCATAGGCGCTTGGCATAGGTGGTGTCGTGGGCCAAATAGAAAGATCCTCCATGAATGGGATACATCTCAATGCCATAGGATGCGGCAATGTCGTTGGTCCAAAAAGTACCATTGTCGTAGGAGTTGCCCCAAACCCTTGAAACCAATGCGTATTGTTGTGTTTTGGAAAAGTTGCGTTGTTTGGTATCGAACCAATATTCTTGAATGGCAGATTGCTCGGTGGTGTAAAGGTAAATGCCGAGGTTGCGGATGTTGTTGTCTTGTGTGATGCTGCCCCAATGAATCAGGGAAGAGTTGAATTGCATGCTTTCCGATGTGGATTCTTGGTCGTTTCCTTGCGGAAAGGTAGCAAATCCGTTGGCCCAAGAATGGCCTGTATAGGGATTGAAGTTTCGGAGATAGGGAAACATTTGGTCGTCTCGTTGTGTGGATGCAGCATCCCTTACCAATAAATTGATCATGGCGCCGAACGACTTCGCCCAACCGGGTTCAAATTCTTCCAAAAAGGCCGCGGCGTGGATAAAATAGCCCCAGTGAAAATGGTGGTCGTTGATATTGTTGTCTTGGCCATGGCCTGCGGGGTAGCCCAACAGGGAAGACCAAGTTTTGTTATAATAAAACAAGAAAGCGATTTCACCCGGATTGTGGGTGAGCCAATTTTCGAGTCGTGATTTGATGGTTTTGTGAATGGTTAATGCGCTTTTTTTATCGCCCATTTCATGCGCAATTCTTGCGGTTTGGATCAATCGATTCATCACCTGGCCTTCGTTGTATGAATCGGTCCAGGTGGCCAAACCTTCATTTTTGATGTCGTTGATTTTCTGTTGCAAGGCGATGGGGCTGAAGCCTGCGCTCAAGGGGTCAACGAAGGGTAAAGTGGGTAAGATGCCACTGAAGGTATTAATGGTTGAGAAATGGTTTGAGGCCATCATTTTCAGTGTGCCTCGAACGGTGGAATAGGTGTAATTGAGGTAGTTGGCGTTGGGATCGTTGCTGTGCGACCAATGGTGGGGTAGTATGCCACACAATACATTGGAATCTTTCCCTTCGTGAATGCGTTTGTGGATTGAAAAGTGCGTGGTTACTGTACTTTTTGGATTGTTAAACTCCCAGCTGCTGAGGGTTTTGGTGGGTTCAACGTAGGCGAATCTTTGAAAGGAATCTGCCAATGCGCTAAGTTGGGTGCTGTTTTGGGGTAGCATCAGCATCGACCAATAATTGGAGCCATTTAGAGATGATGTGTACAACGAACCGTTTTTTGTCCAGCTGCTTCCTTTAGGGCCATACACCACGAAATCTGCGCCGTTGTATGCGTTTTCGATGATGATTTTTTCGTTTGATATGGTGGCGGTACCTGTATTTATTTTGATACTAGCCTCGTTGTTGCCGTCTTTTTGGAAGTAAATGAACGGCATGCCCATGCCCACGGTGGCTTGAAATCTGCGTGAGGCGTCTTTCCATTCCATGGTGATGAGCCAATCGCTGTAGTGCGAAATGTATGGCGCGTTGTGATTGAGTGAAGTGACGCCAACGGTTATGGGTTCGATGTCTGATATCACGCCCCAAGGGATGTAAGAAACCACCAATCCGCTGTTCACAGTTTTCATGGTTAGGGGATAGTTGAAAAGATTGTCGCAATGGGCATTTTTCAATTTTGCCGACCACCAATCGTTTGTTGGAATAGGTTTGGTTTTCAGTGAATCGATGAGATAGGGTGTGCCAGATGGGTATCCATTTCTCCCTGCGATATCAGTGCCTGGGAATGCGGTGGTATAACTGCCGCTCCCAACTTTTACCGTTTGGGCTTGTGATGCGACGATAAAAAAAAGGCCAATGATTGTGGCCATAGTTATATGCGTAAAGCGTTGTAGAGATTTCAAAAGTAATGTGTTGAACAATGGGCTATAAGCGAAGGTATATCATTATTGTATTTTTTACAATAATATTTTTGCAACTCGATTTGTCTGTGCATTAATGATTGCCTCTTCCCTCTTCGCCCTCCTTTTACTGCACAATGGCGAACAAGTGAAAGTTTCTAAGTCTGGCCGACAGGTCATCCTAGACCACTTCAACAAAGCGAGCTAAGAATCCCCCACTGAAGATAGTTTTGTATCTTCGCTACCATGGAACCCAACACGGGCATATCGGTGGTGATTATCGCTTACAATGAAGCCAACAAGATTGGCAATTGTATTGATTCGGTAATTGGAATTGCCAATGAAATCCTCGTGGTTGATAGTTTTAGTACAGACAATACATATAACATTGCCATCGAAAAAGGTGCGCGCGTAATTCAACATCCTTTTGAAGGCCATATCCAGCAAAAGAACTGGGCCAAAGATCAAGCATCGTTTGATTGGGTTTTAAGCCTAGATGCCGACGAGTGTTTGTCTATAGAATTACAAGACCAACTCAAGTTAGCAATCCAAAATGGCCTCACTTACGGGAAAATCAAAGGGTATTCCTTTTCACGATTAAATCACCTTGGAAATCAGTCAATCCGAGGCTGCGGTTGGTATCCTGATACAAAAATGCGACTTTGGGATCGGAGATGTGGTCGTTGGGATGGCAGGAATCCGCACGACAAATTTCTAATCGACAAGCAACACTCCGTAGGTATTATCTCTGGCGATATTTTGCATTATACCTATGCTGATTTAGCGGCCGTAAAACGTCAAGCCTTGAGATTTGGCAAAATCGGTGGCCAAGCCCTAAAGGACGAACTACACAATCATCCAGGCTATGTCATTCAACGTCGAGGGTTGGTTTTATTCCTTTTATTCAAGCTTATCACATCGGGTTTGGCGCGATTTATTCGAAATTACCTACTCAAAAGTGGCTGGAAATATGGAACCAATGGTTTAATGATCTGCTTTTGGCAAAGCGTAGAAGTCAGTTACAAATACGGATTTGCTTTGTTTGGGAAAGCCCGCAACGACGATTGAACCCCCGGTATATATGTTGCTACCCAAAATCCACCCCCATTTAATAGAAGTCGGTTGCGATGAAGCTGGCAGAGGCTGTTTATCCGGCCCTGTTGTTGCCGCGGCGGTGATCTTACCCAATGATTTTCACCACCCATGGCTAAACGATTCCAAGCAAGTCGGCAAATCTCATCGAAACGCCCTGCGCGAAGTCATCGAAAAAGAAGCACTCTATTGGGCCATTGGCGTTTGCAGTCCTGAGGAAATCGACCAGATAAACATATTGAATGCCAGTATTTTGGCGATGCACCGAGCCATCGGAAAATTGGGAACGATACCAGAATTTATTGCAGTGGATGGCAATCGATTTAAGCCCTACCCCAATATCCCGCATCAAACAGAAGTAAAAGGCGATGGCAGATTCCTTCACATCGCTGCCGCCAGTATTCTGGCCAAAACGCATCGAGATGAACTCATGGAAAACCTTCACCAAGAATTTCCTCAGTATGGCTGGAATCAAAACGCCGGCTACCCCACGATCGCGCATCGAAATGCCATCCGAACCCACGGCATTACCCCACACCATCGCAAATCATTCCGATTGCTACCCGAACAACTTAAATTGTTTTAAAACCTTCTTGTTGGATTGATCTTTTTTGATTAACTTATTGACGGAAATTTGTCAACTTTTTAATCAATTATGCACTCTCCTTCTACCTCCTCAATTATCACCCACATGGACCTCGACTCATTTTTCGTGAGTGTAGAGCGAATGCGCAACAGCGCCTTAAACGGAAAACCTGTCATCATTGGGGGAAACAGCGACCGCGGCGTGGTGGCTAGCTGCAGCTATGAGGTTCGCGCCTTTGGTGTACACAGTGCGATGCCAATGAAGCAAGCCAAACTATTATGTCCGGAAGCCATCATCATTCGCGGAGATTCTCAACTATACAGCGATTATTCTAAGGACGTGACGGATATTATTGCAGAGTCGGTTCCGCTGTACGAGAAAAGCAGCATCGACGAGTTTTACATTGACATGACGGGCATGGACAAGTTTTTTGGATCGTGGAAATTGGCGATGGAGCTCAAGGATCGCATTTTAAAAGAAACAGGTTTACCCATTAGCTTTGGGTTGGCGAGCAATAAAACGGTGAGTAAGGTTGCCACGGGAACGGCCAAGCCGGCAGG
>CAMBTR010000014.1 GCA_945870885.1 Chryseobacterium gleum
CAAATCGCCCGACAAACCTGAAGCCATCCCATCCAAAACCTGCTGCATCTCCGTGGCGCAATGATCCAACGATTCGGCGTGACGTACATTCGTCACTACGGTTTGGTCACCCACATCCGATAATCCACCCAAAAAACGGGCTTCCAAAGCCAACCGCAGCGCCTGCACTGAAGCCTTGTCCCTGGCCGACACAAACCAAGGCTCTTCCAAACCCAGCCCCGCTACCATATCCAACCAAGGCTGTCGGTCTGCATTCCCCAACAAATCCACCTTGTTGCAAACAACCCACACCCGGGAAGTCTTTTGCTTCAGCATCATCAAATCCTGCTCGGCATCCGCAAGCGAACAACTGCCCATATCCAACAAATACATCGTAGCACCGGCCTTTTCTACGTGTGAAAACGTGCGCGCTATGCCCTCCTGTTCTATCACATCCGTGGCCTCCCTGATCCCCGCGGTATCAATCAAACGCAACATGAATCCCTCAAAATTCAACTGCGCCTCAATGGCATCCCGCGTGGTCCCCGCTATGTCACTCACAATCGCTCTATCCTCATTCAACAAAGCATTGAACAACGTGCTCTTCCCCGCATTCGGTCGGCCCGCCAATACCAACGCCAACCCTTTTTTGATCACATTACCCAAGGCAAAGGAATCGCGAAGCGACACTACCTCAGTTTGAATACGCTCCACCAACAACTTCAATTCACTGCGCGATGCAAACTCCACATCCTCCTCCGCAAAATCCAATTCCAACTCCACTAAACTGGTAAAATGCAATAGCCTATCCCTTAGTGCGGCTATGTCCTTCGAAAAGCCTCCTTTTAGCTGTTTTAAGGCCAAATCATGGGCGATGCGATGCTCGGACGCAATCAAGTCGGCCACGGCCTCTGCCTGCGCCAAATCTAGTTTGCCATTCAAAAAAGCCCTTTGGGTAAATTCCCCCGGCTCTGCCAAACGAGCACCGCGGTCCATATATGCACGCAACAAGCGCGACACAATGTATTCGCTGCCGTGAACCGAAACCTCTACCGTGTCCTCACCCGTGTAACTTTTACTTCCCTTAAAAATGGTAATCAACGCCTCATCCATCACCCCTTCACCATCATACATCGTGCGCAAATGTGCCGTATGGGTAGGTTTGTCGGCGACAGCTATTTTCAGCAACTCATCCGTAAGCTTTAACGCCGATGGGCCTGAAACCCGAACCACTGCGATGGCACCAACTCCAGCAGCCGTGGCCCGTGCAACAATCGTGTCGCTATGAAATAAATTTTGATTTGCCATTGCCTTTTTTGTTCCGTTTTACGTTCTAAATAACATCCATCCTTTTGCATCAATTATAAATGCTCAGTGTAAGGTATTGGTTGAACTATCAAAACGACATCATATCTGTTTCCCACAAAAATAAAGAAAGCCCCGCAGAACCTGCGGGGCTTTCTCAGCTTTATTCTAGATTTAAAAATTAAGGGGCTTTACGAATCACGTTCACAGAACCATTTACCTTGTTAACCTTATCTTTTCCTTTGAATTGATATGTCAACTGGTAGAAGTACGTTCCAGATGGAACTTCAGCACCATCGTTGTTCACCTTACCATTCCACTTAATTCCAGGATCTGAAGATTCAAATACGCGCTCACCGTAGCGGTTGTAGATGCGCAATTCAAACAATGATTGACCTGCAATTGGAACGCGGAATTCATCGTTCTTACCATCACCATTTCCTGGTGTGAATACGTTCGCCAACAAAATGAATTGGTTCACATAGACTGGCTTACATACTGTATCCTTACATCCTGTTGAATTGGTTACTTCTAAACAAATCCAGAATGTATCAGTACCACTGTAAGAAGCACTCACCACTTTATCACTTCCAGCATAATCAACAATCAAAGGCTCTTTGGTCAATTTGATGTTGCTCTGGTGATTGTAACCCCAACGCCATTGTGTTCCATTGACATCAGTTCGAGTATAAGTATAATCCGGTGTCTTAGACGAGTCAATTGTGAAGTTCGAAATAACAGAATCAACAAGGAAGATGATATCGCCCATTACTGTAGGACACCAAGGCCTTGGATGACTAGGATCGTAGTCCGCGAAGTGCGATACCCTGATCCGACCTGCTGAGGTAAATCTCCATGCCATCTTTTTCTTATCCGTTGTAATCGTATCAACCTGACCTGTACTCAAATTCTCGAATCTCCACTTGTACGATTTCAAAATTGTATCTGAATTATCGGTGAAATAGTTACTATCACCCACACAAATTGCCATCTTGAGTACTAATCCTCTCACCGAATCACGTGGCAATACCGTTACGATAAATGCTTTCTGCGATGGGGTATCAGGGAATGTCGCAGGACAGAATTTGCGGATGTTCGGAGGCAAGATTAATGAATCATACTGCTGTAGGAAAACATAGTATTTACCTGGCTTAGTGTAAGTATGAGACAAGAATTGATCTTTCTTGTTATCAATCTTTCCATCGCCCCAGAACCATGTCCAATCAGATTTGCTAGACGCAGTATCAGTCAAATTACTAAACTGTAAGCTATCGCCTTCACAAATTGTGACTTCATTACCTGCTTTTGTGGTGAATTCAAACCTAGGACGTGGTCCAGGAATCAAAATCCAACGACTAAACGTATCCTCACAACCTTGGTCTGTCTTCAAACGATACTGGATTTTGAACCATCCGTTACGGGTGTATTTGTGTCCAATACGATCTGGCAAACCAGATTGATTTGATGCCGATCTCTTGAACAAGTTGTTAGAAGAATCACCCCAATCAATATACCATTCTTTGATATAATCACACTGCATTGGTGTTGGACCATTACAGTTCTTCATAGCCCAACTACAAGGGTCGTGCATTATTGAACTATCAAAGAACTCAATTGCTGTGTTACAAGAAGGAACCGTAACGTTCAAATTGAACCTAACATCCAAACGAGTAATGAACAATTTACGGGTAATTGTATCCATACATCCGGTACTATCACCAGCAATGTTTCTAAAGACATAAACTCCTGAATCATCTTTGTAATACTTAGCAACGGATCCACCGCCTCCCAAATCAACCCAAGGAGACACACCTGAACCTACACCAGTACCACCCCAAGGCTGACCGCCAAATATTGTAATTGGCTTACTTGCATCATCATCTGCTTTGTTCCAATCCCACTTGGTGAAAGGCTCGCGGTTGGGTTTACCCTGTGCTGTTTCGGCCTGACGTGTTGGATCTCTCCAATAGTCTGTGAAATCCCATGTTCCAAAGTTGATCGGATCTGGGTGGAACATTTTATACTTAGGCAAAGCCTTCAAGCTAGTTGCCTGATCTTGACAAATGATACTATCTGGCAATTCCAATTCCATTGCAAAACCAACCAATACTGGGAATGCAGCAATGTCGTCACACTTTCCATTAGATGAGGTCATAGATACGCTCACCAAGTGATATCCAACCCATTTCGGTATAAAACGATAAGAAGGATAATCCACACCACTTACTTTATTTATATCAGTAGGACGTATGGTTGTATCGCGATAATGCAAAATCTTCATACTGTCTTTATTCGGAATGAAATAATAGCGAATGAATCTACCAAAACCAGTGGTATCAATACAACCATAAGCACCGGTTGCTGGCTGACCAATAACGCCTTTGTTATTCCAAATCATTTGGGCAATTTGTGCGGGTGACAAAGAGAATGGATCAAATCCACGGGCGTCCAAACGCTCTTTCATTCTATCCCAAACAGCTGATACATCTGCCCCTACTGTCCAAGCACTAATCTCAGCAGTGAAAATTGTATCTTTCTTTATCAATTTGGTATTTCCATCATTCCAAATATCAGTACATGGAACCTGCACTGGATCTTCACCACCACGGGTTTGAACCATGTAGTTATACAAACGTTTTGGATTTTTTCCAGGTATTTGTTGATATCTGAAATAATCTTCTTGAATATAACGGCGCCATCCTTTTGAGTATGACGGACTCGCATTACCCGTTTCAAATGACCAACGAAGTGATTTAAGATCATCTGTTTTGGTCTTATTGCCAGGTATCGGACGAACAATCACCGGATCTCCCTTACAAATCTTACGAATACCTACAGAGTTTGTCTTTGGAATGATTACCTCAAATGCAGGATCAATCATTGGGAAACAAGCAAACTGCCTGTACCACTGCGTATCGCTACAAATTGGACGATCTTTGGTTGGAGGCGAAAAAGTACCCGGCTTGCGAACACCATTACCTACAACAATACCTACTGTAATACAACCACTAGGATCGCACACTTGAGAAGCAGAATATTGCTTGGAATATCTACTTGGTGGATTACCTGCAGGCTGATATCCTGGATACGGAGGTCCTGGAGGACGTGAACCTGGTTGCAATCCACTCAAAGGAACCCAACCATTTGGATTACAAGTTGAGTCAAAGTTGATTTCAATCATAGAGAAAGTACATCCCGGCTTCAAATCACTCAAAATAAAGGTGATACCATATTGTGGGTTCTTCGCACCCAAACATTCAATCGCATCTTTCAATAAACCCGATCCAACACCACCCGCATTGGCATGAAGCATCGCCAAAGATTTGGTGGCTTCGTTTTCGCACTTCATTGGATGACAAGTGTCTTTATGATTCAACTTAACGTTGTTACACTGAGGAATCTTTGAATAGTACAACTCGCGGTAACGCTTGTAATCGATGATGTAATCTGTACCATAATTTAGTCCATTGAAACGACCCATCTTAGACATCAACAACATCTTTACTTGTGTAGGCTTTTCACCCTTCGCCAATCGAATTTTAAGTAATGGCAAAGGCAGCGTATCCCTACGAGTATATGCATAGAAATTATAAACAATAGAATCCGTCTTGCTTGTCAATCGGATAATGTCCTTATCCTTAGCCAACACTGTCTTTGGACCTACATATAATGTCTTATTAATGTATACAGAATCTTTTGAGCCCAAAGTAATCGTAACAGAATCCTCTACCAATCGCTCACCGATGCCCTTCATTTTATAATAAGGCGCATACTTTTTAATTGCATTCTTATACTTTGTAGTCGCTGCAGTTGCAGAATCCGCACTGGTCTTAGGAACAAAAACAATGGTATCCAACACTACCCACAACGTATCCGATGCCCAAACCTGAATCTTTTTACATAGACCGGTTTTTGTGATGAAAATCGCATCTTCCATTGGCGATGTCTTAAATCTCTCCAACAAAATCAAATCCCATGATTTGTAATAGTGCGTTGGCAATGTATCATGAGAGTACTGACAGTTTACGAAAACGTTTTTATTCCTAGTTACATCCGTAGTACACTTTGGTGCATAGGTGTCACTGAAATCCCAAAGTCTGACAGCACAAACGCGCTCACGCTTTAAGTAATCATTTCCACCAGCCGGTGCAATGGTTCCTCCTGCATAGACGCTCTTGGTTCCATTTGAGTTTTTCTCATTTCGCAGAGGCTTCTGCCAAACTTGCTTTGGAGTACCATTGGCATTCTTTTGGAATGTATGACCTAAAGTTCCGTTCCATTTATAGAATGTACTATCATCATCTGTAAAATCACGATCGTTATGATAAAAAGTTGAGAAGTTCTTAAAGTGAACCGTATCCATTACATCTTTTGGACATTGGAATACCTCAAATTCTGCCAAACGATTTCCTGAAACTTCTATGGTTGAAACAGGACCCAACACGATGATGGTATCATAAGCTGATTTATTACCACAAATCGGGTGCGAATATGTCAAATTGATTAAGAAAGGCCCGAGTCCAGAGAAACCGTGACTTGTATTCCAACTCTTATTGTCAAAGTTCTGTGGTCCCGTGTTTGGATCACCAAAGTTCCATAACAAACCGGTAGCACCCGCTGGAGCTTGGTCTACACCAAAATCAATCTTTGCATCAGATATACAAGCAGAATCTTTACTGGCCCAAATTACAGCTTTCGACTTAAATACAGAAGCTGTCGCCACAACCGTAAACGAATCTTTACAACCATCTATCGTTTCAATAACAACTTTAGAATTATAAGTACCCTGACCGTAGAAAGTTTTTTTAATGGTTGGACCCCAATCAGTAGTCTTAGAGCCATCACCCCAATACCAAGTGATTTTCTTCACCTGACTTTTGTCGATCCGAGAAATATTCTGAATGGTTGCCGTTACACTATCACAAGCTACAGGCTTATTACTCGTAAAACGAGCACCAATCTTTTCACGCACTTTCACCGCACCTTTCAATTTCATTGTATCAACACAACCCCACTCATCCGTTACTTCAACAAAAATGTCGAAACTTCCACCGCGCTCGTCCTTTATAGAAAAACAGAAAGTTTGAGGCATCGTTGGCTTGGTATATTCAAACAATTGACCATCACTTACCAAGTAACGAATCTTCGCGATTTTTGAACCATTCTTGTTGAAAGAACTGTCCGTGAAACAGAAAAGGTTCTTTTCAAAACACTGTTCGTACAAGTTTTGCAATTTCAACTTGATCGTTGGTGCTGTTCTTACCACTAAATTCAACGTTGACGTACACTTGGTACCATTGATTGTTGTGATGTACGTAATTGTTTTGTTCCCCGCTGTTTTGAACGCGAAATTCAAGTTTTTTAACCCTGTTTGCGTACCTTCTCCGCTAAAATCCCAGTCATGGGTTGTACCGGCCGCTTCACCATAAAAACTCACTGGAGTTCCTACGCAAGGGGATCCGTTGTACTGGATGGTACACTGCGCCGCAGTGTCGCCAATCATAGCAAATGCCGCTACTATAGTTAGTAGTGCACTTTTCATTATTGTAATAAAACCTTTCATTTTAGGTGAGTTTGCTTTGTGTAATCGGTCAAAAATAGAAAATTTGGTCCAATTTCCCAAGGAGTTGCCCGAATTATTTGGTTCCTGTGTAATGTTATGAGTAAAATTCATATTCGATTTTTAAAATTATTGGTTTGCTTTATAAATTAACTTAACAGATTTTCTGGCATACTTTAACGATTTATCACCGCTATATTTGTAGGATACAACTACGCGATAAACACCTTCTGGACAAACACTTGCGCCACAAAGTCCCTTCCATCTTGCATCGTAGTTGTCCGACCTGAATATCAATCTATTGTTCAAATCAAAGACGCACATATCAAACATTTGAGGCTGTGCCATCCCAATATAAAATTCTTCATTAAATCCATCCCCGTTGGGTGTAAAAACATCAGGAACAAAAATATCTGTCACATCACCCGCAGGCGAAATACTAACCGAAACTCTCTGGCTGTCCCTACAAATCATAGAATATCCTCTTTCATCCAAAACCCTGCGCTCATTCAACATCTTAACAACAAATGCCCTTGTATGACCTACCCAATATTGATGCGAAACCCTTTCAACACCCACTTGATCTGTTAATATTTCCGAACGCTCACCGTCGGCCCAATCAACCCGCATTTTTTCATATTTCCCCTCAATACCCAATGAAACAATCCCACCAACAATATCTGCGATGACCGGCTTCCACTGATTTGAATACTTTTGACATGGGTTTATATTCCCTGCTACCACTTTTGTAGGTCGGCTAAATTGATTTGAATTATCTGTCGGTACTTTAACGGACATTTCACTCGATGATTTTTCCCGAGGCACATTCGATGAATTTTCCATTCCACCAACACTTTTCGCCCCCAAAGTATTTTTGAAAGCACGCGCAATATTGCTTGACTGCAATGAAGTTCCCACGTTATCAGAACTAGAAGCAGAATTGGCCAATTTGGATTTTCCCGAATTTGGATTCCCTTGTGAAGCACCCGCTACACTCGTTGGCGAAGTTGCCGAAATTGAACCGTTGTAATTGTCTGCATTAATTGCATTTTTATCACCTTTAGCCTTCTCCGTCTGAGTTTTTTCGCTCAAATCCACCGGAACGACTTCCGTGATTTTATTTGATGCCGTGTTTTGAACGAGGGCCGAAACCACAAGGACCGCAGCCACAACGGAACCAAGTATGGCAAGGCTAGCCTTTGCCGACAATCCAAAAAATGTTTTTCCAACACTTCCCACTGCATTTCCCAATCCGGATTGAACGCTCTGTTGGGATGCGCCCTGATTCAAACCTTGACCTTCTGTTCCCGAAGATTGCAATTGCTGAACGCACTGCTCAAATACCCCTGCAGGAGGTGTAACACCCGCCGAACCCAACTGGGAACGAAAAAGCTCATCGATATGTTTCAACGAATCTTCCATCAATTCCTCTCCAATTTCGCTTGAAGCCATTTGCGGGCTTTAAACAATTGTGACTTACTTGTATTCTCGGAAATATTCAACAATGTGGCAATCTCTCCATGCGAGAATCCCTCTATGGCGTATAAATTAAAAACAGTACGATATCCATCTGGGAGTGTGCCGAGCAATCGCATCAAATCCTTAGTTTCTAATGGTTGAGCCGCATTGACATCACCGCTTAATCCAAAAGCATTTTCAATATCTGTAGTAAATTTCGCTTTATTTCTCTTCAACTGATCCAAACATGCGTTTACACCGATGCGTTTCACCCAGCCTTCCAAGGATCCTTGGAATCTGAACTCTCCCGCTTTTTGATAAAACTTTACCATGGTGTCTTGTAACATATCTTTGGCATCGTCTGAATTACCCATGTATCGCATACAAATGGCATACACCGTGGGGGCGAAAAGATCGTACAACCCTTGCTGTGCCTTGCGGTCTCCCGCGATACACTGTCGCAACAATTGATGTTCTTTTGGCTCCTGTTGATTTGTCATTCGATGTTAACATGATCCAGATTTCACCTAAAGAAGATTATATCCCCCCATTGGTTGTCTGACCGTCTAGTTTTTTTTCATAATTGATTTCACCAACCCATAACTCGCATCCATCAATATAATTTTGGGGTTCCCATTTCTTTCAATGCTGTACATCGCATCCTCTAAAACCTTCACCATCTTCCCAATGACCTCATGACCCAATTGTAGTGTATTGAATTTGTTCACGAAATCCAATTCTGGTCCTTCCCACAATCCTTCCGACCCTGAATAGGGCACCACCGCGCAAGTTCTAAGTACTTGAATACCATAGAGCAAGAACGATTTAACACCTTCCCTACCTAGAGACGACATATCATCGCTCCAAGCAAAAGCATCGCCCATTTTCCGTTTAAATACAATCGTCATCCACCCTCGCCAAGCATCCAAATGCGGATTCGTTGCCTCCTTACCCAATTCTCTTGCCAAATGATAATTGCCCTGGGCAACCTTAGCCAGTCGTTGCGCATCGGCCTCCGTTATTTCATCTCTCACAACCAGCGCTTCACTCAACGCTGCATCTTCGATAGGCGCCATCCTCACTAGCTGTGTCCTGGATACAATCGTCGATAATATATCGTCCACATCCGACCCCACCAACAAAAACAAAGTCCCCGCCGGCGGCTCTTCTAGAATTTTTAGTATAATGTTGCCTTCTTGGCCCAAATATTCGGGCAACCACACCAAACTCACCTTCATGTTGCCCTCGTAGGCCTTCAACGACAAATTTTTGATGATGTTGCGAAGTTCTTTGGTTGGAATATTGCCTTGCTTATTTTCGGCATTGAGCTGCTGCATCCAATCGCCGTAGCTCATGTAAACATCGTCTTTCAGCGCCTCACGCCACTGAGGATAAACATCAGAGCAAGCTTCCATCTCTCCCAGTTTCTTGGGAAAGGGAAACGTATAGTGAACATCAGGGTGAGTAAAAGATGATATTTTTCTGCAAGTTGGACATACCCCACAGCTATCCAATTCTGTACGATTTGGACACATCACAAATTGAATATAAGCCAATGCCAGCGGCAAACCGCCACTCCCCTCTGGCCCCAACATCAACTGAGCATGCGGGATCCTGCCCACCGCAACGCCATGACGAAGCCTAGCTTTCACCTGATCCTGCCCAATGACATCTTCAAACCTCATGCTTTACGCAACTGCCTCCTTCGCAAAAACCAATATCCAATACCCGAAAAGGTCACCACCAAAATAGCGATAAACTGGCTATGCGATAACAGTCCGTTGAAAACAAAACCTCTGGATATATCGCCGCGATACCCTTCCGTAAAGAACCTGCCAACACCATAGATTAAGGCATAAAAGAAGAACAACTGTCCGCCAAATGTCTTCCCTCGCTTTTGCATCCACAACATCATTGCAATGCTAAAAAACACGATTCCCGAATCCCATAATTGTACGGGGTATAGCGCCTCGCCCAAGGGCTCGGCGTGCGACTTCACATCATTAAAAATTATGCCATATTGGGGATTCACACAAACCACGCCATGACAGCAGCCCGCCAAGAAGCAACCCAACTTACCAAAGCCATGCACAAAGGCACCAGCGATGCCAATATCATCCATCTTATCCCAAAAATCCCAGCCAATCTTGCGCATCCAAACCCAAAGCATCGCCAGGGTGACCAGAAAAGAACCATAAAATACAAATCCATTGCCTAGATCTCCAAAGAACTGATCCATCCGCGACCAATGTCCGGCAGGGTCTTCCAAAAAATAAAAAACCTTCCCTCCCACAAATACGCCTACAAAACAAATCAATATCACCGTGCTTATGCTATCGGTATCCATCCCCAATCGCGTCCGGTTCAAATACAAATGAAAAAATGCAGCTACAACGCCTACCAGAATACAGAAACCGTATCCATAAATCGTTAATCCAGCAATATGAAATAATTCAGGTTTCATTCTTTACAAACCTAAGTAAATCAATCCGATTTTACCCTTGCAAATTGGCACGAATCAATGCGGCCATTTCAGCCAACGACGACTCACTGGGATGCAACTTTTCTTTGGTAAAATTGATATCGCCCACGGTTTGAAGAGGGACCAAATGAATATGTGCGTGGGGCACTTCCAATCCAATCACCGCAACACCAACCCGTTTACACGGAACAGCCTTCTCTACAGCCTTTGCAACACCTTGAGCGAACTGCCATAAGGCACCCAATTCAGGACCCGACAAATCAAAGATATAATCCACTTCGCGTTTAGGGATTACCAAAACATGTCCCATCACCAAGGGCATGATATCCAAAAATGCCAAATGATTTTTGTCTTCGCAGATACGATGACAAGGGATTTCACCAGCCACAATACGCGAAAACAACGTTGCCATAATCAGATTATGCGAAAATCTCTAAAATCTCCAGTTTTACGGTTCCGGCAGGAACAGTGATATTCACAGTTTCTCCAACAGTTTTACCCATCAAACCTTGTGCAATTGCACTTTTGATAGAAATTTTATTTTCCTTCAAGTTGGCTTCGCTTTCCGATACCAAACGGTACACCGCCTCCTTACCAACATTGTGATTCTTCACACGAACATTCAACATGATGCTCACTTTGCTGGTATCAAGATTTGAAGTATCCAAAACCCTGGCGTTAGCAACCATATGTTCCATCTGACTGATTTTATATTCCAGAATACCCTGCGCCTCTTTCGCCGCATCATACTCTGCATTCTCACTCAAATCTCCTTTGTCACGCGCTTCCGCAATGGCAATGGTGATACTAGGACGTTCCTCGTGCTTCATCAAATAAAGCTCCTGCTTCATTCTCTCTAAGCCTTCCTTTGATACATATTGTATATCGCTCATCGTTGGTAGTTTTTAAGAAAAAATGTGCACCAGCGTTAGCCACTGATGCACACTTTACAAATATATAAAAATGCTTGTATTATTCGGCAGTTCCTAAGCCAATGCGCAAACCAAATGAATGCACACCATTAAAAGGATTTGTTGCCCTGTATGAGTAATCTAAACTAACTTGATTGCCGTCTTCACCCACCGCAAAATCATAACTGATCCCTGCTTGAGGACCCGTAAAGGCGGAAGGACGTACTTCGCTGTCAAAAATTCCCTGCTGATAAACAAATCCACCGCGCAATGTCAAGAATTCCTTGTATGAATACTCACAAGCCAACGTCAACTGGTTCGCAGTATACGCATAATTCGTAAATCCGAATCCTACTGTCAACTTATTATCGTATTGATTGGCGTTCTTATCCAAACGGATATCGTAAGAAGCAGCAATGTTCAATAAGGCTGGCAATTTGATCTGATCCACCTTCACCTGTACAGTTTTGGTAAACGTACCATTATCCAAAATCGCCTTGTAACTCAATCCATCACCCGTATGATTCATGTCGGGTCCGATGTTTTTCATCGAAATACCAAACTTGAAATCATCCTTCTTCATCCCACCCTTGGTAGGACGGAATGTTGTTACGTATTGAACACCCGCATCCAAAGCAACACCAGAAGCGCTTGCATCAGGAATCCCCTCCGAAACGATCTTTGCCATAACACCGGCAGAGATGTTATTACTGAAGCTCTTAGAATAAGCCAAACCGATATTCGACATATTCACTCTAAAGGTACCAATACCTCCGTAAGGGTTATCCTCTGTAGTGATATCAATGGGTTTAATGCTGTATTGCATTACAGAAATACCAAAGGTACCCCCTTCGCCGCCTTCACCCATTTTCTGAGCCAAAGCAACACTATTAATGGCAATCCCTGAACCCATCAACCATTCTGTACGAGCAAAAACCAATTCGGTGTTATTCTTAAAACGGTCCAAACCTCCAACGTTCATGTACATGGATTCTGCACCAGATACCTTACCGCCATTCGCCCAACCCATACCACTTGATCTCGCCCAACCATTGATGGTCAACTGAGCAGCACCTGCCTGTCCCTGGCGTTCAGGATTACCACCAAAAGCAGTTCCTACAAATCCAACAGCCATCAAACTGGCCCAAAGTATATTCTTTTGTTTGCGATTCATCATTCTATTTTTTAATAACTGTCCAAATCAATGGCGTGCATAATGCCATACCAACGAATAATCTTTTCACCCAAATCCTTAGTCTTAACATGGATCAAGTATAAACCACTGGCAATCGGCACATTACTTCCGTTTTTCAAATCCCACTCATAGTAAGTATTCACATCCGCCTTGTTAACTCTGCGAATCAAATTACCCGCCATATCATAAATTGTAATTGTACAATCTGGAGGCAAATTGGTAATCTTCACACGAGAATCAATTGGAGAGTTTTCATAGGAACTATAACCACGATAAGGGTTAGGAACTACGTTAACCAAATCCAAATTCTTCTTCCCGATTTCATTGCTCACCTTAGGGGCGATGCTCGCAGCATCAAATTCATACATCGGACGATCATTGTTGATCGCATTACCTGCATTGAAAGTAGTATATGCCTTGCGAATGTTAATCTTGATCTTCACATTGGTTGGAGGAACATTGCCATTTTCCATCTTGAAACCCGCAGCCATATACGTTGGAATAACCCACATTGCCTGAGATAACAATCTCATTTTCTCTGTGCTCGAAACAGAACCACCCGCAGTAGCTGGCAACATTGCTGTCTTGAAACGTTGGAAATTGGCATCCGCATCACCTAGATATCTCTCGCCTTTTATGTTCCGCGAAATAGCCGACATACCGGTACCGAAGATATAAATGAAGTGTTTACCACCCATCGCAGGGTAACTACCATTGTCGTTGATCACCCGATCCGTAGGATTCCACATCATATCGCGGCCGTTTTCACCTGCCAAATAACTATCCTCAGAGAATGCAATAACCAATCGTTCGCCAGTTTCCATATTCACCGCATAGCCAGGGAACCAACCCAAACCTTGAGAACCAGCAACATCGTTTCCGTCTTTGTCTTTTGATGTACCCCAACGCATGTTAAACTTGGCCATCTGACCTTCGGTGGAAACCTTCATCTCGTCGTCCGCCATCTCAAATACCGGGCAACGCGTCCACAAACTCTTATCCTTGGTAATTACCAATTCTATACTTGCCAATTCCGCCATTGGATTTTGCAAACCAACTGTATTTCCCCACCAAGCAAACCCATAAGTATTTTTACCCGCTGCGGTCAACTTTTCACGACCTGTTAAACCATAAGGCGCAATTCTACCATTCCAAATTCTTTCTAAAGCCTGACCTGGATCACAAGGGGTACCATCCTGGTTGAAGAAGTCATGTGCAATTGGATCAAACGTTGCTCCACGACCTGCCTGACCGGCACGAATCCAGTTCTGCCAAGGGAAATTCCCCGCAGCAGCACCATCATTGTCGGCAACAGCCGTTAACCACTGCTTTCCATTGTCTTCCCATTCAACACTCCAACTCAATACACCATTGGATGGATCAGCCTGAGCATTTTCACCTGGATTATAAACCTGTTCAACTTCTACACTCAGTCCCCAATCTGCCAAAGTCTCTTTGGTTGCGTTGTTTGCACTACGCTTACCTTGCACTGACTCAAACTTGGATCTGATTGTTGTATCAGAGAATATTGTATCGTTAGAAACACCATCGGCGCCCTTTTTCACCATGAACCAACCGGTGTTCTTGGTCATTGAATCTTTCAATCCACCAGCCAAACTTGTTTTATTCTCCTTTAATACGAATTCAAATTTGGCATTCGGCACCTTCAATGGATCAACAACCTTAATCTTCACCGGTCCAAACCCACCCAAATAAGTTGGCTTGCTCGCAATGTTATTTGCTAAGATATCCTTCATGGTTTCTGGCGTGAATTCCAAAACATTTCCACCATTTCCACGACCGGCCAAACGAGTTAACACTGGACCACTGCCGTAACCTGAAGTCAATTCTGTACCAAAATTTTCAGGCTCCGTTTTGTGAGGAACCACTTTATATGTCTTGATATTACGACGACCTGCCAAGAATTGATTTGGATCAATCTGCAAAGAATCATCAGCCAAGATGGCATAAGACATTACTAAGTAATACACTGGCTTAAAATCAACCAATTGGGTATTTGCACTCGTCGCAAAAAGATCGTTTTTGATACTCCAAGTATGTTGAACACCTGCATCCGCACCTTCAACCTTAATTACGGGCAACAAAGCCGCCAATTTTGGATCGTATACTTTGTTTACAATCATACCGCGGTTGTTTTTCAAATCACACTGAAACAACAAACGAGCCTTGTCAACGTTATCCAAATCACTGGTACTAACGGTTCCGTCTTTCAACTGATAAACCAAATATCCTTCAAACTTATAAGTGCGAAGCTTATTCGTAGCATCTCTATACTTCTCTACATAATTTTCGATTTTACCAGAGTTGGTATTCAAAAACTTCATCACCAATTCCTGTTCAAGCTCTTGGATCTCAATATCTGGCGCGTTTGGACCATCCAAAATCTTAAAGTTGTTGTTAAACAACGTTTGCGCTTTGTCTGATGCCAATTTCAACAAATTCAAAGAACCACCTGCACCACCACTAGTAGTACGAGCCCAAACAACACCCACTGTAATACGCTGTGTTTGTCCTGGACGCAAAGTGAAAGGACCTGTTGACTGAATAAAACGTCTATCACTGGGCTTATTTCCTGAAATTTTCTCCGTCCAAGGATCAGTTGGATAGGCAGGATCGGTATCACCTGGGAACATATATTTCGCTGGCTTAGAACCACCAAAACCAGTTCCACCATAGGTCACAGTCTGACCGCCCAACCATTTTCCTTGCAACAAATTATAATATTCAATCGCTTCGCCAGGATTTCCACGCACCGGATCTGAGTCGTTGTTGTAATACATATAGTGACTCAATCCCATTTGGTTACCGGCAGAATCCGTTGGACCTTCAAAGTAATCAACACCAATGGTAGGAGGATTCAAACCATAGCCCAATACACCTTCATCATCATCGTCACCGTTGTAACAGAATCCCAATCCGCGACCCACATCACAACCTACATAGTCATCGGCGTAGTTACCCAAATCAGCATCAACCCACTGACCCATGTAACAATCTTTCAACGTTGTAAATCCACGGTTAATAATTTTAGACCCGTAAAAAGTCATATTATTTACCTCGTCGTTTGTGCTAAATGCAAACGCGGTTGTCTGCACTTCTACGCCAATTGCTTGACCTTGAGTTTCAGAGTGAATGTTACCTTTATCGTTGTAAACCCACCAGATAAACATATCGGGCTGCTTGTCAACTCCATTGTCGATAGAAGGTCTACGATCATCCAAAACGGGATGCTCACCAGCAAAAGGATCATACACACCATCAGGGGTAATTTCTTTGTAAGGTGCCAGATAATTTGCTTCGTTGCCATACAATACCGCACGCTGTCTTCCAGCTGGCCAATCACGAATACCCGCACTTTGGGTCAAATACTTACTGCTTTCAAACTCTTCCAACTCATCGCGAGTTACCTTCCACATTTTATCATACGTTTTACAACGCACAGGATCGGTAGCTGCAGTGCTAGTATCCAAAGGACCTGGCCAGAAATCTGAACCCTTCTGACGATAAGTCATAGCAGCCAACTTTAAACTTCCACCATTATCACGTCCGCCAATCCATATGGCACCCGCAAACAATGAATGCTTACGCACTGAGTTTGGATCTGTTACCTTGGGAATTTCATATTTGGGGTTATTGATATCCCACCACATATCGCCACCATTTAATAATTTGGTACGTACGTTGTTTACATCCAAATCCGCACTTTGAGAAGCGGGTTCGCAAGTATTGGCAAACTGACCGGCCCTACGATCAACCCTTGGGCTATTGGACCTGCCATTCAAGTTAAGAATGGGACGTGCGATTGACATTTGAGCCAACATCGCACTGAACAAAATTAAACCTAATCGTTTCATACTGTAAATTCTTTAATGATTAATTGAAATTAATACGCAAACCCACTTTGATAGTTCTTGGTGCACCCAAGTTACCCGTCTGGGAGTTTAACAAAATTTTATAGAGATCAACATAACTCTGTGCATCAATCTGATTCTTGGCCAACAATTTACCTTGAGGTGAATTGATAAATCCGTCATCCAATGGCTGTCCTGTATAAGGATAAACTGACACAACGTTGTATGCATTCAACACGTTTGATATGATAAAGAATACATTCACAAGCAAAGGTTGAACTTTATCCTCTCTGTTGAAGCGCAATCCCTTGGTAATGTTGATATCAAATGTTTGATTCCATGGCAATCTCGCACCAAATGGAACACCCTTGATCCTTGAACGATCTACAGCACCAATCTGGACAGGGTTAATCGTTGGCGTATACGGAGTACCACTATATGAGTTAGAGATGACGTTGAAACTCGCATATTTGAAGATTTCTTTGCCTTTCCAACGAGGTCCGTTGTACATGTTCTTCTTGGTAATCGGGTTGATACCGCCGCCCCAAGCCCAAGTTGCACTGAACTTAACGTTATGACGAATATCCAATTCTCCCAATGGAATTACGTTTCTTAGGTTAGGCTGGTTACTAGCAATCAAAGCCGCCTGAGAGTTGATGTTCGATCCCGTTCCATCAGCAAACTGCATCATGTAACTGGCAACCAAAGAGAATGGCCCTGGTAGGTTACCCTTACCACCAATGTCGTTCATCACGTATGTTCCACGGAATCCAGTGACAGTAGAGAAATCGATGTTACGGTAAGTAGTGTACGTTACAGGATATCCTTGGCTGATTTGATACAAACCAAAATCTTTTCTGTTTTCACTGTACGATGCAGCGATTTCCAAACCACGATCCTTTTTCTTACCCATGATTTGCTTGTAACCCACTTCGTAATCTGTTTTGATACGAGGCTTTAAGCTACCGTTCGAAATAGTAGAACCCTGACGGTTCTTCAAGTAGTACAATTCATCAATCGACAAGAACGATGCACCTGCATTTGGACGTTGTGCCAATACATCATAGCTAACATAGAATGATTTTCTTCCTGGCTCCAATGGGAAAGAGAACCAGATACGTGGCAACAAATTCACAGCAGGTAGAAAGTCTTCTAAGGCGTCTTTGGTTAACTCCTGTTTGTTGGGGTTTACCAAATAAGGCGCGATACGACCGTTACTGGTTTGGTTGGCTAAGAATTCCGCACTGCGCAATTCAGAACCATCCGCATTAAACCACTTATCTCCATCTCTGTAACCAATAATCTTCGTTGGTGCGTCTATATCGTTTACATATACTTTAAAGTCATCTCCGATATTATTCGGATGCAAAATATCCAAACCATTGATTTGTTTCACTTCACCTTTGGTTTTGATTGGATACAATGTGTAAGGATCTTTCAACACCAATTGGTTGGCATCATATCTTTCCATCCGCAAACCCAAACGGAATACAAGGTCTTTGAATTGGAACTGATCCTGCAACCAAGCAGCAATATAGACAGGCTGGAAAGCTCCAATGGTGCGCTGTGATTTGTTGTTTAAGAATTGTTCGATACTTGGCTTGCCCGCAACGCGATTTCCTAAATAATCGTATCCAAAGTAACTCACATAACTATTTCCATTGTTCAACAACTCATCGGCATTGAACATGTCTAACTTAAAATCTGAAGGCGCAAAAGAGTTAACATCTACAAATGTGCGCTCATCAATCTTGTTGCCATAAACATCTGTAGCACCGTCTTGAATCAATTTATCCCTAAAATTACGGTCGAACTGTGACTGTTCGCCATAGTTTATCAAACGGTTGTAACGAACGGTATCCGTAAACTGACCGTTAGCATCGTAACTCAAAATAGGATTAGACAAATCCAATTCTGTGATGTGCTTGTTCATCAACTGACGCATCAAAATCCACAACCCATTGGCACCCAATCCGTAACCACGGTTAATTTGTTGCTCATAATAAAATCCTGCCTGTAAGTCATGCTGTGTCCTTTCACGTCCACCAACAGTTTTACCTTTCACACTCATCTGGCCTATCGCGAACAAACCATAACGCTCAGCACTAGACTTACTCCAACCCGAAGTGTTGCCACCTGGAGTACTGTGCAGCGAATAAACAGGATTCGGGTTCATTCCGTTCACCAATCCTTGGCTTGCCAACAAAGTGTTGATGCTGTTAATATTGAAACCTCTACCATTGTAATAGTCGTAGATACTCTGTGTGTATTTCGCTCTTACCGGATTTAAATCACTTGCCGTGTAAGTCATCAATGTATCCGTGTTTCCAACTTGCTCCCAATAGTTTCTCAACTGGACATAATTACCAAACTGGTCACGCATAATCTTAGGCTCCCTGTTTGGATTCTGCTGCGGATCATTATTGGAGTATGCATAAACAGCCATAGGATAAGACTTGAATTGGCCAATATATCCGTAATTAAAAATATTGTCCATATGAACTGCATCTCTACTCTCAGAATACGAATTCTGATATTCTGCACGAATTGAGTAATAAGCGTTCTTGATGGAGCTCTCTTTGTTGGTCTTAAAATTCTGTGTGAACAACAAATAGCCACGGAAAGTCTGGTTATCACCTCTACCATTGTTCTTGAAGTTCATTATAGAGTTACTCGTAGCCAAATTTTGCTGGTAAAAATAACTCGCGTAACCTACAACACTTACTCCCTGAGAAGGTCTCCACTCCAATTTTCCAACAAAGTTACCATTGGTCAATGGGCTATTTGGGCGGGCTTTTAATTGGTCAAAGTCTGACTCGCGCAAATATGATGCAGTACTAACGAATCCATTCGGGGTAAACACCAAAGGATTATTTTCTATGGCTTGTAATTTTTGATCATTTACTACATAAACTCCTGTACGCGTTGGACTGGGATCTTTGTAATATCCCAAGTTACCATTTAATACATAACCCAACTTCACCATTCTACGCTTCTTTCCAGTTTCAGCATCCTTCACATCTTTCACAATCAATGGGCCAGAGATAAATCCTTCCACCGAATTATGACCAAACGCATCCAAACCCGTTGAGGTCTGCGCTTCAACCGCTGTTACAATTTTATCTGTTGCACTCTTTGAAGTACTACTAAATACACCCCCCGTTAAGTCACCATACATCGCTGGAATACCACCCACATTGGCAGAAATCTGCTCTGTACCTAAAGTTGGCAAACCACCGCCACCGATAACACGCTGACCATCGATAAAAGTTCCGTTACCATCAGCCCTAGTTCCACGAACCGAAATACCCTGAGGAGTACTCATGATAGCAGAGTTAGTGCCAACCAACAAACTTGTACCTCGACGTCCGGAACTCAATATTTTTGATTGATCAATTACCGCATCGTTCTTCATCATATCCACCGGCGTCCTTTTACCCTTAACTCGGATAATTACGTCGGTCATTTTACCATCAGATTTCACAAATACGATTTCCTCTGTATTGTTATAACCAGGGCCCAATGAAATAGCATTCAATCGCTGATCTGGAAAACCTTCTTTGGTGGCAGAAACATCATAGGTTCCTGGATTCAAAGTGGCGAATTCGGCATTACCATCGGAATCCGTTGTGTCAGACGCAACTTCAATGTCGTTCAAAATCATCCGAATGGTTACACCACTTAACTTGCGACTTTCGCCATCCTTCGCGGTAATCTTAAAATCGGCAAAGTTCGTTTGCGCCGTTACCAAGCCAGTGGCCAATAAGCCCATACACAGCGTGAAAATCTTGCGTATCATATTCTTCATAGGTCGTTTTCTATATTTATTAAGTCGTTATACGATTAACTATAACTTGGCAAGTTTACCCCAAAAGCAAGGATTTATCAAGTTTATCTAACCGAAAATTCCATGTTCCTTGCGATTTATTTTTTACCGCCTTGGTATCGTTTATGAAAAGTTACTATCTATGTCGTACAATTTCAACATTTTATCGAATAAAATTATAGAAATTTTACGATAGCTCTCCACCGTCCATCCTCCCACATGCGGCGAAAAAATTGTATGGTTTAATTCCATCAACCGCACAAATGCCCCCTTACGATTTTCATCCGAATCCTTCCAAGGTGGTTCAATGGGCAAAACGTCGGCGGCGAAGCCTAAAATTTGACCCCTTTCGATGGCCTCTTCAACTGCCAACAAATCCACCGTCATTCCTCTCGATAAATTAAGCAAATAAATGCCCATTTTACATTGGTCTAATCGACTTTTATTGATCCAATTTCGGGTTTCCGTAGTGAGGGGAATATGGAGTGAAATCACATCCGATTTTGAAAGCAATTCCGCCTCTGAAACCTCAGAAACCCATTGGTTCCCAAATCCCGTTTTGTACTTATCATAGGCCAAAATTTCCACGCCAAAACCCCGGAGTTTTTCCGCCACCGCCGATCCTGTATTTCCATATCCAACAATCCCAACTGTTTTCCCTTTTAACTCCGTCCCGCGATTGCCTTCACGGTCCCAAATGCCAGCTTTGACCTCAGAATTTGCTTTAGGTAATCGGGTCAGTAATCCCAGCAACATCGCAAGGGTATGCTCCCCAACTGCATCCGAATTTGCCTCGCCCGCATTAAAGCAGACTATGCCCATTTCTTGCGCCGAAACCTCATCAATATTGTCTATGCCAGCACCGCCCCTACCTATCCACTTCAGCCCACCGCTGGCAACCATTAATTCTTTATCTATAAACACCTTACTCCTCACAAAGAGGCCTTCGGGTTGATGCAAATTTAGCAGACCAGCTACCTCATTTGGCGTACAATCACGACAATCAATGACATCAAAATTTCCCTGCATCGACTGATGCAAATACTCGTGAAAATCATCAATCAACAAGATTTTTGGCATCGTCAATTTAATAACCCTTACGCTGCAAATACCAATCTGTATGTCCGTGATTCGATCCAAAAGCCTCGGAAACAATCGCATCGGATTTACCACCCTGCTGAAAAAACTGCACTGCCGCCATCGCTAACAATTCTTGATCTTCCAACAACAATTCTGGGGCTTCCAATTCCGTTCCAGTGAAATAATGCTGTATAAAGTGTGTATCGAATTTGCCCTCAATAAAAGCCGGGTGCTGCATGACAAAATCACCGAACATCAATGTCGTCTCGATTCCAGTAATCACATATTCACTGATCGCCCTTCGCATTTTTGCAATCGCCTCCAATCGCGTAGGTGCCCAAACGATGAGCTTCGCCAACATATTATCGTAGTAAATAGGAATCTCCATACCGCTTTCCATAGAATCATCCACCCTGATTCCAGGACCCTGTGGCACTTTGTAAGTTTCAACCGTTCCTACGTTGGGTAAAAACTGATTAACGGGATCTTCCGCGCAAATTCTTAATTCGATGGCGTGACCGTTGATTTTCAACTCCTCTTGGGTAAAACTGAGTTTTTGTCCGGCCGCGACCAAGATTTGCTCTTTCACCAAATCAACCCCAGTAATCAACTCTGTAACGGGATGCTCGACTTGCAAACGCGTATTCATTTCTAGGAAATAGAATTCCATCGATTCGCTCAATAGAAACTCAACTGTTCCTGCACCAGAGTAATTACAGGCTTTGGCAACATTCACTGCCGCCTCGCCCATGGCTCGGCGAAGCTCAGGAGTCAGCACCGCACTCGGCGCTTCCTCAACCAACTTCTGATGCCTGCGCTGAATGCTACACTCCCTTTCAAACAAATAACAAGCATTTCCAAAATTATCAGCCATCAACTGAATCTCTATATGTCGTGGACTGCCAACGTATTTCTCAATAAAAACACTATCATCGCCAAACGCATTTCTAGCCTCATTCTGAGCCATTTGCAACGCCGATATAAAATCCTCTTTTCTCTCAACCACCCGCATCCCTTTTCCTCCACCACCCGCACTCGCCTTTACCAAAACGGGAAATCCCACCTCAATGGCCACCTGCAAAGCATCTTCCGCGTTTTTAATCGCCTCGTCAATGCCAGGAACCAAAGGCACTCCGAACGCTTTAACCGCCTGCTTAGAAGCAATTTTGCTGCCCATCACCTCCATCGATTCAGCACTCGGCCCAATCAACACCAACCCTTCCGCTTTCAATGCCCGAGCAAAACCCGCATTTTCACTCAAAAAACCATACCCTGGATGCACGGCCTCAGCACCCGTTTGCTTACACAACTCGATGATGCGATCCATCCTCAAATAACTATCAGAACTGGCCGCTCCGCCCACACAATAAGCCTCATCCGCATAACGAACATGCAACGCCAGAACATCGGCTTCACTATAAATAGCAACAGTTCTAATGCCCATCTCCTTGCAAGTACGCATCACCCGAATGGCAATCTCTCCGCGGTTGGCAATCAATATTTTCTTAAACATGAGTAAGTGCAAATATCGGAGTCTGTTTTGTGATTTACACGCCCTCCTTGCAAGAATTACTATCCACCCGCCTTTTGATTTAACTTCGCAGCCTCATCGCGATGCAAAATTTCTCTAATTTGGTCAAACTCGTGAGGGCTGAATTTCAGCTCGATCTCAAAAAACCCGCTGTGCTGGCCGCCGCCCTTTTGCAGATGGCCACAATGACATTACTCGCGTTTCTTTCACAACCCAATATCAACGCAAAGGTCTGGAGCAGCCTATTTTGGATCATCCTAATATTCTGCACCTTACAAGCCATATCAAAAAACTTTCTGAGCGTGAACCGCGCCCGATGGATCTATTTCAACCAGCTCTCCCCACCGCAAAATATTCTGTGGTCTAAGATGATTTATGGATGGTTCACAATGACGCTCCTCACCCTCGCCAACCTACTACTTTTTGGATTTTTTATGGGCTTTCCCATTCAACACCCCGCCGCCTACTTCTGCAACCTCACCCTCGTTGTGGCCGGAATCGGCAGCATATTTACCCTCATCGGTGCCATCGCAACCAAAGCCAATCAAGCCGGTTTCTTGGCCCCAGTCCTCAGCCTACCCGTGATCCTCCCCCTAATCCTGGTGGGAATGCAAGCATCAAATAAAACACTGAACCCGGTGCTGGTTTCATCGGTTTGGAACGACATTGCACTCGTAGGCGCGTTAGACGGCTTAATCATTGTGCTCGCCGTAATTCTATTCCAACCCCTGTGGAAGGATTAACAATTACTTGCCCGCCCAGTCGAATAGAATTCTTACCGCCTCGTCCATACCGGCATCCTCACGATAGCGCTTCAACCAGTCCAACTTCTGGGCCTCTTTGATCGCATCGCCTCTTACCCCTTGCATATCAACATCCAAAGCCATCACCGTATCACAAATGCTGCGATACTTGTAATCACGTAAAGGCTTGTCTTGTAACCTTAACGCGGCTTCTTGTTGCTCAAACTTCGACATATTCAAAGAATAAGTATACGATGTGCGGACCGCAGCCAACTCCTTGGCACGCTGTTGAACCAAAGAATAGTATGGGTTTTTCTGCAAACGCTTGTGCGACAATTCAATCGCCTTCTTTCGCTGTGCTTCCTTGTAAGGATTAAACGGTTTGTAATCCGCTGCAGGAATTTTATCGTATGCCAAATGGAAATCCATCTCTTTTTCTCCCTGTTCGATGCCATCATACACGTCAGGCAAAACCACATCGGGCTCCACACCCTTCAACTGTGTTGTCCCGCCATTGATGCGATAAAACTTCTGAATCGTCACCTTCAACTGACCGTAACCCCTTGGGAAAACCTCCGACATACCACCTTCCAAAGGAACAAATGTTTGTACTGTCCCCTTGCCAAAAGTGCTCTTGCTACCCACAATCACCGCTCTGCCATAGTCTTGCAAAGCCGCCGCCAAAATCTCTGATGCCGAAGCACTATATGTATTCGTCAAAATCACAATCGGACCCTTATAATTCACATCGTCGTCCTGATCTGCATAAACCTCAATCCCTCTCATGTCCTTCACCTGAACAATTGGACCACGAGGAATAAATAAACCTCCCATTTCAATTGCATCGGCCAAACTTCCACCCCCGTTATTTCTTAGGTCGATAATGATTCCGTTGGCACCTGCCTTCACCAATTTATCCATCTCAATCTTCATGTCGCCCGTGCAATTTCTGCCCCTGCCACGCTGAGAAAAATCGGCATAAAAACTCGGCAAATGAATCAAACCAAAGGTCTTTCCTGAGTATTTCAACAGTGCACTGCGCGCGAAACTCTCTTCAATCACAACCACTTCTCTAACAATCGGAATAACAACAACGCTGCCGTCTGGCTTTTTCACTGTCAAACGCACTTCCGTACCTTTTTTACCGCGAATCAACTGAATGGCGTCGTCCAATTTCATATCTACGATATCCACTGCTTCGGCCGAACCTTGGGCTACTTTTAAAATCAAATCACCCGCTTTCAATTCGCCCTGACGGTAACTGGCGCTACCAGGCACGATGCGTTCCACCTTTACATAGCCATCGCGCTCGGTAAGTGTGGCACCAATTCCCTCCAATTTGCCCGTCATACTGATATCAAAATTCTCCTTGTCTTCTGGTGGGAAGTAGTTGGTGTGGGGATCATAAATTTCGGCAATCGCATTGGCGTACATCGAAAGTTGATCTCTGCGATCCATTTTTCTCAAACGCTTAAACCAGTCGACATAGAACTTTTTGGTTTCATTACGCGCTTGCAATTCCAAGGTATCGTAAGGTTTTTGCTTAGCGATGCCAGCCGAATCTTTCAATTTCTTCTGGGCCTCTACTTTGCGCGACAGTCTTTCCATCGATTGAAACTGCAACCATTTCTGCCAATCAGCTTCTAGCGTTTTCCAATCGGGTTGAAAGGCAACAACATCGTCATAAACAGTATATGAATCGTCTGTTTGATAATTAAATGGTTGAGCGAGCGATGACTGAATCATTGGATCAAGTTGGTCCATTCGCTTCATCAAAAGGGTCCATGTAGAATCAAAAAAATCAAATTTTCCCGCCTGAATCTGATCATCGATCGATGATTTGTAAACCGACAACTTATCGATATCACCTTGGGTAAAAAAGTGCTTGTCGCGATCCAAGTTATTAATCACGTTGGTAAAAATCTCACCAGACAACTGATCATCAATGGCCTTGGGCTGATAATGTGCTTCAGAAAGCATACGCATCAGGGAACCTAAGAAACCATCATTATCACCAAACTTCTTGTTGCTACAAAAAACAAACAAGGCCAACATCATCGACGTGGAGGTTAGTACCACCCATTTATTAAATCTCATACGTTATTTCTCTTCAAATTTCGATTACAAAAACTCTTCAATTCCTTACTAAACGAGCGAAAATCGCTGCTCTTATTTTTTTGGCAATGCAGGAGGGGGAGGCATTTGTCCGCCAGGACCACCTTGACCAGGGATATTTGGCTGACCCGGAGCGCCCATTCCAGGACCACCTTGACCGGGACCACCCATTCCACCGGGACCGCCCATACC
>CAMBTR010000015.1 GCA_945870885.1 Chryseobacterium gleum
TGTGCCCGAAACGGATATAAACGTTTATATCCGTTTCGGGCACAACTGTTTTTATGCCTTCTCATGAGATTGCGGCATGGAAATGAAAAGTTATGAAGACATGGCATGGCAGTTGGGTATCAACACCATCGAAACCGTGCACAGAATGAAGTCGGCCGAATTTGTTACGCTGGGCGAGGAAATGTTAAAGGCGGCGAAGCTAATCCAAAGCGGAGGTGTATTGGCAACCCAAGGCGAAATTTACGAGGCGTATCAGCGGTGTTTGCGATTGATGAGCTACTTGCAAGCCGTTGAATCGATGGGATTAATTAGTGCTGCAGAGTATCGGGATTTTGAAATACAGATACTCTCGCTCACAGAGCGATTGCAGTCGGCGTATAAGTCGACAAGCCCGAACATTACGCCCCAATGTTAATTTTGTGTTAAACATGGATTAACGCCTTTTTCTTGCTCGTGGTGTTGGTAATTTTGTGTGAACAAAAATAATAGTACAATCATGGCATTAAACAACATTTTGAGCGTTTTTTTACCGAAGGACAAGGTATTTTATAGTTTGTTTGAGCAAACAGCTCAAAACGTAACTGAGATGGGTAAATTATTGCATGAATATGTATTTGAAACCGACCCTAATATTCGTTTGAAAATTAGCAAGCAGATAGAAGACTATGAGCACAAAAACGATGAAATAACACATAATATTTTTACTGAATTGGGTAAAAACTTTATTACACCATTTGATCGTGAGGACATTCACTATTTGGCTTCTGCCATGGATGATGTTGCTGATTACATACATGCCTCTTGTAAAAAAATGCAATTTCATGGGGTAAATCCACATGAGCAAGGAATTCAAAGTTTAGCTGAAATCATCATGCAAAGTGCTGCGGAAGTGGGAAAGGCGGTTATGCAATTGCGTGAATTAAAGCGACCAGAGAAAATCATGGAATGCCTGGTTCGAATCAACAGTTTTGAAAATCACGCTGACAATGTTTTTGACATGAGCATTAAGAATTTATTTGAAGTGGAAAATGATTTTAAGGAACTTATTCGTAAGCGCGAAGTTTATACAGTTATGGAGGTTGCTACTGACAAATGCGAAGATGTTGGGAATGTGATTGAAACGATTATTGTTAAATACGCGTAACTGAAATAAGAATACAATAAATCATGTCGACCCTTGTTATAGTGATCATTGTATTGGCATTGGTGTTTGATTACATCAATGGTTTTCATGATGCTGCCAACTCGATTGCAACAGTGGTGAGCACTAAAGTGCTTACTCCATTGCAGGCTGTGTTGTGGGCGGCGTTGTTTAATTCGGTGGCATTTTTTATTTTCAAGGACCACGCCGTTGCGAATACAATTGCCAAAACAGTAATTGATAATTATATCACTTTACCGGTAATTTTGGCTGGTTTGGTTGCTGCGATCTTTTGGAATTTGCTTACTTGGTGGTTCGGAATACCTAGTTCATCGAGCCATACTTTGATTGGTGGATTTGCAGGGGCTGCGTTGGCACATGCATATTTTGTGAAGGGATGGGTTCCATTTGGGGAAGTTGTGGAAATGGACAAAATCACAAAAACGGTCTATTTTATTTTGTTGGCGCCGTTAATTGGTATGGTGATTTCCATATTTATCACTGTTGTAACCGTAAAAAGAAATGTTTACGGAAGACTGCTTTTGATTTTATTGTCGGCAGTGGGAATGTGGCTACTATTTGGTACCTACAGACAGACTAAGTTGGAAGATAATTTGTCGAAGTTTTATAAAGTTGACAAGTATAAGAAAGAACTAGAAACAAGCCCGGGGAATGCAAAAATTACTAAGAAACTAGATCAGGCGACTGCAAATTTCAATCTTAGTAAACCATTTTTAAAGAATTTTGATTCCGATGGTCCTAGCAAAATAGCGGGAGATATTGGGGCTGTTGTTGACTTAAAATACATTGAGAATAGCAAGGTTAAAGGGATTGTTGCAAAAAAGCTAAAGATTGACCAAAGCAAGAAAGCTGCATTTTATGACCCAGCGCTGTTGCCTTTACATATTGCAGCAGAAAGTGCATTGGAAGAATGTGCACCTATCATAGAAAATTATCAGGTGGCAGGTGTAGATAGCACGGCTAGTGCATTAACTCATAAGTTGGGTATGGACAAAGTGGGTGATTATGACAAGTTTAAAAAGAGTTTGGCGGTGGATGCAAAAATTGATTTAGAGAAAGAATTGGATAGAGCCGACAATCGTACCTTGTTATATTGTATTTTCTGTGTCATTGGGATTTTCATGTTGAGTTATATCTACTGTGAATTGATCCAAAAACCCACGGCAAATCGCATGGTAAACATGTTCAAAAAGTTGCAGTTATTGTCAAGTGCAGCATTTTCAATTGGTCATGGCGGTAACGATGCTCAGAAGGTGATGGGTATTATAGGCGCTGCATTAATTGCAGATAATTACATTTCAGAGTTTAGCGAATTGCCGAATTGGGTGCCTATGGCTTGTTACGTAGCAATCGGTTTGGGTACCATGAGTGGCGGTTGGAAAATCATAAAAACCATGGGAACTAAAATTACGAAAGTGACCCCATTGGAAGGAGTAAGTGCTGAAACTGCAGGAGCGATTACTTTGTTCATGACAGAACAGATGGGCATCCCTGTAAGTACAACTCACACGATAACAGGTTCAATCATAGGTGTGGGCGCGACAAAGAGATTAAGTGCAGTTAGATGGGGTGTAACTAGAAACCTTTTGGTAGCGTGGATTATCACGATTCCTGTGAGTGCATTGGTTGCGGGTTTGTGTTATTTGCTATTAACCCTATTTGGAATTAAATAGAGTCATTATTTGGGTCAATTCATGCCTCGATTAGGTGTGCCTGCCCTTTGGATCATAGCGGGTTAGTTCATTCATTTTGGGATTGCTTTGATAAAATTCTGCAGTGGTTAACCAAACCAAAGATGTCACATCGCAATCATTTTGTAACTTTGATTTTCTGATGACAGAATCCAATGCCAATCCAACCGCTTTTATTCACCCTTCTGCTATTGTAGACGAGGGTGCGATAATTGGCGAAGGAACCAAAATATGGCATTTCACCCATGTTATGTCAACCGCAAAATTGGGTGATCATTGCAATCTTGGACAGAACGTATTTGTTGGAAGCAATGTTACAATTGGTTCTGGGGTTAAGATCCAAAACAACGTATCCATCTATTCAGGCGTTGAAATTGAGGATGATTGTTTTTTGGGGCCGAGCATGGTTTTTACCAATGTAACAAACCCAAGGTCTCATGTTGAGCGCAAGGAGGAATACAAACTCACCAAAGTTAGAAAGGGGTGTTCAATTGGGGCAAATGCCACAATTTTATGTGGGGTTACTTTGGGCGAATATTCATTTGTTGGCGCTGGTACCGTGGTTACCAAAGATGTGTCTGACTATGCTGTGGTAGTTGGAAATCCCGCAAAGCAGATTGGATGGATGAGTGCGTTTGGAGAGAAATTGAATTTTGATGAAAACGGTGAGGCTATCTGTGAGAGTAGTGGTGCAAAATATCGCTTGGATCACAATCAAGTGATTAAATTGAAATAATTATGGAGCAAAAGAAGATTTTAGTTACAGGCGGATTGGGCTTTATTGGTTCGCATACGGTGGTTTGTTTGCATGAAGCGGGGTATAAGCCTGTAATCGTCGACAACCTGCATAACTCAAGAATTGATGTGCTATCAGCGATTGCACAACTCATTGGTTATACACCTGAATTTATCCAAGGTGATGTAAACGATAAGTCTTTGATGACTGAAATTTTTGCAACCCACAACCCAGATGCCGTAATTCATTTTGCAGCGCATAAGGCGGTTGGAGAGAGTGTGGATCAACCCTTAATGTATTATCACAACAATGTTGTTGGGTTGGTTTCATTGTTGGAAGTGATGAAGCAAGCGGAATGCAAAAAATTGGTATTTAGCAGCAGCTGTACGGTTTATGGTGAGCCAGAACAGGTTCCGGTCAAGGAATCAACTCCCACTAGGCCTGCGGCAAGCCCTTATGGCGCAACGAAACAAATGGGCGAGGTGATTCTTAAAGACAATAATTGGTTTGAGGTTCAGTGTTTGAGATATTTCAATCCGGTTGGGGCACATGAATCTTCTTTGATTGGAGAATTGCCATTGGGTGTGCCGAATAATTTGATTCCTTATTTAACACAAACGGTGGCGGGGATTCGACCTCAACTAACAGTTCACGGGGGTGATTACAATACGCCAGATGGAACTTGTATTCGGGACTATATTCATGTGATGGATTTGGCTGATGCTCACGTTGCGGCAATTGGTAGATTGTTTTCGAATGCTATTGAGCACACGGTAGAACTGGGTGATCCAAGCCATGGCAATTTTGAGGTTTTCAACATTGGCACAGGACACGGTTATTCAGTTTTACAAGTAATATCCGCTTTTGAGGCTGTAACCGGTGAGAAGGTCCCCCATATCATTGGGCCTCGCAGAAATGGCGATGTGGTGGCAGTTTGGGCCGAAACCACCAAAGTCAATGAAGTCTTGGGATGGAAAGCAAGTCGTAACCTTGAAACCATGATGCGCGATGCGTGGAATTGGCAAAAGGCAACCAGTTGAGGGGTTGGTTGGTGGTAATGGCTCGGTACTACAAACCAGAAATTCTGGTTGAATGCCAATCAATTATTCTACAATCACACCAATATCACCGAGAGTTTTTGCCCTTACCCAAATGGCATCTTTCTGCAAGCTCCAGTCCACCAATTCTAAAGACTTTAACTTTCCTTGGGTTTTGATGCCATTGCCCATGGTTTGATTGAGTGATTCATTGATTGATTTTTTGGTGAGATTTACGAGGTCGCTCATATCAAAAACCATCTGCGACTCCATTTTTTTTCTGATGGTTTCATCGAGCATCCACTTGGCCGCCTTGATCAAAACGTTTTTGGTAGAAATATCATATTCCACGTTTTTTAGTGCGAGGACATTCTTGGCATTGTCAAACTTCGGCGAACCCAACAAAAAGAACACACCTTTTTTGGTTCCGGCAAAACCCATTTCGATGCCGAGCTTTTCGCCAGCGGGAAACAAGCGCAATGCGGTAATATTAATTTTGTCTTTTCCCATCGCAAAACTTTCAGTTTTCATCATTTCAAAGAGTTGCTTGGAAAGGCTATCATAATCTAATCGAAGGTCTGTATACACCTCAAATCCGCTTCCTTTTTTATACGGACTCAAATTGGGCAGCGGGGTACTGGGTTTATTCCAAGGGCTACTTTGAATACTAGGCGTGGCGGTAATTCCGATATTGAAATTCAGAACAGATCCCGTCATGTTGATTTCGCTCACACTTAAACTTTGGGGTTGAAATCTCAAGTATCCCGTATACGGAATTTGTATGTCGTCTTGAAATGCTTTCCAAACCGGAAAAATATAGGGTTTCAGGTCTTGTTTTGCGATTTCCGCATCGATGATTTTTGCAAATTTGCCCAATTCGGGCTTGAGCTGTTTAACCAAGACATCGTTGATGTTAATGTTTGCAAAGGTGACTCTACAGGGGTCAATGGGTGTTAGATCTGTGAAGCTGGTATTGGATTTAATACGATAGTTTGATGTCAGTTCGATATCGCTTTGAAGTTTGACTTTCGCTTTTCTCAGTGTTTCATCTCCCCAACCACAACTGAATGGGATTGGCGGGGTTATACAATTTTCATAAACACAAGCCGCGCAGTATTCACCAGAAAAACCATAGGCTATGTCCAAGCCAAGAAACACGGTTTTGCCTTTGCCCGTGAGCTGAATGGGCTCTCTTTTGAGTTTGTATTGGTACCGTAGACCAGAGCAAGGACGGTCTGAACCACTAAAATCTTTATCAAACGTTTGGTCTGCCAATTTGATATAGGATTTTAGGTCAATTTTTATAGGCACATTAATGGTTGATGCGATAGCGGGCATCGGTTTTGCAGGTACGACTTGGTTGGCGGTGGCTGGGGCCTCGGGCTTGATGCTTCCACAAGCGGAAATCACACCGACAAGGGCTGTTAGTGCTAATAATTTTATTTTTTGAATGATCATGGGTGTGCGATGGCGATGGGCATGGATTTGAATCCAATTTCACCTTGCAATTTTAATACATAAAGCCCTGATGTAAAAGGCCGCGTATCAATATCAAATTGATTTGAAACCACTTTACCATCAGAAACCATTTTTCCATTCATGTCATACAAATTCCAAGTTTTATAACCCAGTGCGTTGTTGATGGTGATATGGTCGTGGGTAGGCACCGGATAGGCCACAACGGAATGAAGAAATACGGTTTCCCTATCCACTTTCTGGTCAACAAGAAGAATATATCGCAACGTATCGTTTTTAGCGTTACCATCAACGCTGATTGATGCAAAGGCTTCCAACACATAGGCGCCAGGGCTGCTAAATTTAAATCCTTTTATTGAATTCAACCAAATAGTATCCAGAGGCGTCATTTTTCTTACGACCAAGGTATCGGCAAACACAATGGTTTTACTGGGTTGCTGAACAATACGGTATCTAATAAGTGTGTTTTGGGTAGTGCTACCGGCTCCGATGTTTGCAATTTGAATCTTGGGAAAACGCATGGAATCATTTTCAACAATTTTATCGTTGGACCCTGGTTGTTTGGCTCTGAGCAGTGCCAAATCGCGAGTAATGTTAACTGCAACCGGAATCACCATTGAGTCGTTAAAGATATTTTGATCTTCAAAGGATGAGGTAAAAATGCGAATTTCGGCGATTCCCACTTTGCTAAATTTGTGTTGTAAATCAAAGATTACAGTATCTACGCCTTTGCTTTCAAGTTGGGTGACTTTGGATATATAGGCTGTTCTGGTGGCCCCTTCGAAAATTGAAATATTTACGAGTACCTTTCTGATGGAATCGATGCCTTGATTTTTTACTGTTATTGCTGCGGAGAACAGGGAATCAATCAAATCAAATTGATTGGTATCGGGCGAAAGCGTTGCGGCAAATGGGTAAGCATCTTTTCCCACTACTGCGGAAAAAGAAATTCGAGCAGTATCATTGGATTTCACGAGATCTGAATTCAAATTTGAGTAACAGATCATGTTAAATGTGCCCACATTCATCGGTCTGAAACTTTGGGCAAAAACAACGGTATCGGACTTAAACGTATCTAGGGTGAAATTTTTGACATCGTAATAAATGCGATTTCCATTTTGGTAAATTTCGCAAGTCACAGGACCTGTAGATTTCAAATAACCATTGTTTTTTAGCAGCAGTTTGGGTGATATGGAGGGTTTTCCTAAACTCAACACATCGCCTTGTTTTGGATTTGTAATTTGAATGGCTTGAAAGTCATAGGGTTTACCCACGCTAAAGAACTTAACCAAAGAATCGTTGTCTGTAAATAGGTCTAGGTAGTGTTTCGTGCGGATCACAATTTTGTGAAGTCCTTGGTTTGTAGGCGTAAAGTTTTTTGTCATTGATAGATCCAATGCATACAAAGCTTGAATGTAAGATTTGGTTGAATCGTAATAAACGCGCTTTCCGGTTGGCTCGTAAATGCTGCAATAAAATGGTACGCTGAAGGCGGGAATTAATCCATCGTTATAGGCTTTGAACTTAATGCCGATGGGTTTGCCTTTGGTATAGAATTGATTGATATCAGGGCTTCTTAGAGAATCCACGCCGATATCTATAATTTTTCTGACATAAATGGTCCGAGATTGGGTATCATTTTTCTTGTAAGCATCGCCAAGCATTTCCGTTGTGAAAACCACTTGTAATTTGCCGGTGTCGCTGCATTTGTAGGTGGGCCAGAAAAGGATTTTGGATTGGAACTTTGGCAGGGATAATAGTTGTGTTTGGTTATATACAACTTTGGTTCTTTGGAAGATCCGACATCGAACGGTAAAGGTGGGAGAATTATCGTAACCGACATTCTGGATGTTGGCCATCGGCATCATGGTGTCGATCTTATAGTTATAACCACTGCCATTGCTGGGTTCGTAGACGGTATTTATCATCACGTCTTTTTTCACTCCCACATAAAACTTCCGTGTTGCGGTATCATTGTCTACCACTTGGTCGCCGGGTCTCTTCACGATAATCATTACCACATGTTCACCGAACGATGTGGGAATAAATCTTTTAGGGAAAGTATATTTCCGCTTGATTCCGCTGCTCAGTGTATCTCTAATGGTTTTGTTATAAAGTTTTGTGTTGCCGAACCAAATTTCACATCGAATATTGAAGCTGTCTGTTGCATTTTGTAAGCCGATGTTTCCAACAACGCCTTCAGGAGCTAAACTATCAACGGTATATGCGTTTATACTGTCTTTGGGATAATCGGCGGAAATCGCAGCGATATCAATATCAGCTTGTAATCGAGGCTCTATCAGAAATTTATAGGGTGCATCGGGGGAGAAATCCACCCAGTTTGTATCGCCCAGTGGTTCAGCATAAAAGAAGGTGCGAGGTCGAACAGGGTCTTCCATCTGATATCCGAAAGAAATATTGTTGGTTCCTAGCTGACGTACGCCGACATAAAATGAGCCTTTAATTTGAACGGGTTTTTTTAGATCCAGAATATAATTTCCAGATTTACTGGTGAGGGAATCGCTTTGATAAATCAATTTTCCCGGCCTTCTTCGCGTGCTGTCGTGCGACCATATTCCTACTTTGAATGGCTGGCCACCGCTTCCAAAGGTTACGGTAATTTGATTGATGTTTTTGGGTGAATTGGAGAAAAATTTGGCAACAAAATCGCCATTCGTTCCGTTAAAGCCAATTCCACCTGGCGCGGGGGATTGAGTTACGTCGCGATAACTATAAACATTTGCATTACCCAATCGAAACGATTCCCCGCTATTGTTATAATTGTTGGGGTCGTGGCTTTCAACATAAACGCTATCGAGTCCAGCATTAACGGGATTGAGCGAGGGAACGGTAAAAAACCCTTGTTCGCCGGGGGCAATCGACACTTTAAAGCTATCTTTTTGGGTGTTAAATCCTTGACTACGGGTATAAACGTAATAATTAGAAAGTGTTTGTTTGCCGACATTTCTGAGGAGCACTTGTACGCTGTCTGGTTTTCCAAGCGGTATTGGGAGTTTGCCGAGAGAGTATACTTTTATGATGGCAATGTCTTTTTGAAACTTGGGAAAATTCAAAATGATGGTAGGGTGGTAACTAGCGCTATTGGGCAGGCTATCGAAACCGGTGGTTGAAATCCCATATTTTACTTGATTGGCTGCATAGCTTGTAACGGTGGTTGGACTTTCAAAATACCATTGCAGGGTTGACGTTTGTTTTTTGATTTGTTGATATTCAACGAAGATGGCCAAGTTTTCACCATTCAAAGAATCATAAACATACCTAGAGGTAGAAAAGGGGATTTTGTAGAATTTTTCCAATGCACCAATGTAGCTGGAGGGGGTATTACTGAAGACGAGGGTGCTATTTTTAGTTTCGGTTGGAAAGTGAAGTTTGCCCGCACCAAAGTCGGAGCGCGATGTGTTTTGAATCCAAATCTTACACAAGGTGCTACTGTTGGGTGCGGCTAAGGATGCGACATGAAAAAACTCGCAAGATATTATGGTGTCTTTGTGGTAGAGGTTGGCCAATTCTGCTTTTGGGAAAATGTATGCAAAACGTGACACTTGGGTGTCTTTGGTGGTGCTAGCGACCATCGGTCCGCCCAAGGTACCTGCGTAGGAGCCGTCGCCAATTTTGACGTATTGACCCAGTACTGCAGGTATTATAGAATAGAAAATTGCGACAAATACGAGCCATATTTTCAGTTTTCCCCTCATTTTATACAAACCTACGCGAAAATGATCAACTTGCCGAGTCA
Source organism: Chryseobacterium gleum (assembly GCA_945870885.1). Lineage (GTDB taxonomy): Bacteria > Bacteroidota > Bacteroidia > NS11-12g > UBA955 > UBA955. Next base: position 9,860 of record CAMBTR010000015.1, read on the forward strand.
ATTTGTTTAATTTGCACCATCGTGAACAAGCAGAAACTCGTACAAGAAATCCTATCCAAACGCTCCTATTTATGTACCGGATTGGACACCCAAATTGAGAAACTCCCAAAGGGTTTGGAGCGCAATGGCAATGGATTGATGCAGTTTAATCGCGACATTATAGACGCCACGAAAGCGCACAGTGTGGCCTATAAAATGAATACCGCTTTTTACGAGCAATATGGCAAGGCTGGATGGGAATGGATGGAAGAAACGTTGCACTATTTGCCGCAGGACACTTTAAAGATTGCGGACGCAAAAAGGGGTGACATTGGCAATACAAGCAGTATGTATGCGAAGGCGTTTTTTGAGACGCTTCCCTTTGATGCAATTACGGTAGCTCCTTATATGGGTGAAGACAGTTTGCGTCCGTTCTTGGAGTTCAAAGACAAGTGGGTGATATGTTTGGCACTCACCAGCAATGCGGGCCATGCCGATTTTCAGTTGGGCGAATACGAAGGCATGAAACTATACGAACGTGTGATTGAGACGGTTTGTAAGTGGGGCAGCGAAGAAAATTTGATGTTTGTTGTGGGTGCTACGCGTGCCGAAATGGTGGGTGAAATTCGCAAGATGATTCCGAACCACTTTTTGTTGGTGCCTGGTGTTGGTGCGCAAGGTGGGAGTTTGGCCGATATTACCGAAGCGGCTGCGAATAAGGAGGTAGGATTATTGGTGAATTCCTCTAGAGGCATTTTGTATGCTTCTGAAGGGGAGGATTATGCTGAGGCCGCGGCTATCGAGGCCAAGAAATTGGCGCAGGAGATGAGCGGTCTTATCCGCGTGGTTTAAGTGGTCTGATTTCCAAGTTTACGTTATGGAAATTGTCTGGCGATTCTAGGCAATAAACGATTTGCGAAGCCACATCTTGGGGCATCAGCATATTGTCGTGTGGTTGAATATTCTCGCTATGTCTAAAGAAATCAGTTTTTACCGAGCCAGGATAAATGCAGGTAACTTTCACTCCAAAATCGCGAACTTCCTTATATAGTGCATCGCTAAAACCCCTTACGGCAAATTTGGTAGCGCAGTAACCGCTCACTTGATGGTACCCTTCGAGGCCGGCGATGGAGGAAATATTGATGATATGGCCCAGACCTTGTTTTTTCATGGAAGGCAATGCCAATCGGGTGGCGTAAAAAAGACCGGTGACATTTGTATCGAACATTTCTTGCCACTGATCGAGGCTAATTTCTTCGCAAAATCCAAAATAACCTAGTCCTGCGTTGTTGATGAGTATATCAATTTTGCCATGTGTGGTAAGGACTTTATCGAAAGCGGTTTGAAGGGATTCATGGTTTCTAACATCGGCGATAAGGCAATGGTAGTTATCGTGTTGGGTGGTGCAACCGGATCTGCATAGCCCATAAACGGTGGCGCCTTTTTCTAATAATTGGTTTACACATTCCAGGCCAATTCCTTTGTTGGCTCCAGTCACTATGGCGATGCGGTTATTAAGATTCATTTTTTTGAGTATTGAGAAGAGTTAACAATGAAGATTCGATTTGGTTCCAATCCCAATCAATTGAGGTGATTTTTGTGTTGTTTTTGTCGACGAAGTGCTGGTATGATTTATCGTAATAGACCAAAAGAATTTCCACCCACATTTTGAAATCATTTGCTGCTAGCGCTTCAACGGCGGCTTGTTCGTGTTGGCCACCAAGTCGTTTTCTGAGTTTTTGGGTTTGGGCGATGAGCTGATCTTTGGGCAGGTCGGCGTATTCTTTGATGATGCGATTTATTCTTGTTTGGGTATCGACATGAATTTCGAGGCTTGGGGCTTCTTGCATTTGCTTCCAGAGTCCTTCGGGGATTGCGCATTGGCCCACGGTTCTACTTTCGTTTTCTATGTAAACGGTTTGGTTTTCACGAAATTGCAGGTAATCGATGGCGACGAGGTTTTCGAACATTTCGTTTCGAGGTTGGGCTGGCATTCCAACGCCGCCGAGGGCGCTGCCTTTGTGGTTGGCTCTTTTTTCTAGGTCGATGATGGCTTTGCCATTGTCTTGCAGTAATTGCAAGAGTTCTGTTTTTCCCGAGCCGGTATGACCGGCGATTAATACGATATTTAGGGGTGTTTGCAGGGTTTGCAGGACCCAATTGCGGTAAGATTTATAGCCATCTTTAACAATGAAGACGGGGTGACCGCTCCATTGTGTGATGGTGGAGGCAATTTGACTGCGAAGTCCGCCCCTCCAGCAGTAGAACAGGAGTTTTTTTTGATTGTTGTGTTGAATTTCCATCAGCTGTTGATAGATGGATGCGAATTTGGGACCGGTGAGGGAGAGGCCAAGCATGACGGCCGCTTCGCGGCCTTCATGCTTATAAGCGCGGCCTACGGCCGCGCGATCTTCATCGCAAAGTATAGGTACATTGATGGCTTTTGGAATGTGGGCCCGTTCAAATTCCGACTCACTTCGTACATCAACCCAAATAAATTCGTCACGTCTGAGCAGCGCTTCCTGAATCGTTAACGCCCTGGTCTGACTCATGATTACATGATTACTTCTAACAAGCTGCGGTATGCCAACACGGTGTCGCCATACTTTTCCTTCGTTTTTGCTTGTAGTATCGGACCAAACTGATCCTTGTATTGATTGTAATTTTCTATGGAATTGGCGGTGTACTGAATGGCATAATTCACGCCTTCATTGTCGTCCGCATCGGTAAGCAACTTTAAAATCTTGTACTCTGTAAAGCAGCCGGTTTGCATCACTTCGGGAATATGCTCCCGCTGCATCCATATTAGCCATTCTTCGGCCATGTGGCTGCCTACATTACAAGTTACGTTGTAAACAATCATTGTTTTATTGACTTATGCGGATGTTGTAACCTTCCATGATGAGGTTTGCCAACAATTTTTTACAAGCCAATTCGGCCATTTCATGGGCTTCTTCGGCGGTATTTGCATCCAAATCCATGGTGATAAATTTCCCAATGCGTACGTTGGATGCGTTGTTTAAACCAATTTTTGGCAGGCCATTGGCAACAGCTTTTCCTTGGGGATCCAACAATCCCTTTAATGGTAAGATTTCAATCTCGGCAACGAATTTCACAGTACAAACCTACATTAAAATCCGCAAAAAATCGTGTACTTTGCCGTGATGATTTTACACAAAAAACAAACGTTATGGGTGGCGCTGGCTTACATTTTGATATTTTCTGCGTGCAATGGAAAGAAGCAAGTGGATACGCAATCGTCCAAAGACAGTTTGGCCACTATGAATGATAGTATACCCAAAGCAGGCGAACCCTTGCGAGGATCAGACTCGGGCATAGTGGTGATGGAGACGAAACGAACCCAAACGACGTTGTTGGGTGTATGGCATCAGTTACCGGTTATGGGGATTCGTGAGGCAATCAAAACCAATGCGACATTGATTGTGGCGGAAATAGTTTCTCGTAAAGTAAGCATGGAAGGCGGCCTCACTTTGGTGTATCGAAAAATGCCAAGCGAAGGAACTCAGGAAGTGTTTATCGGCATACCAATTGGTGGAAATAAGCACCTTGTTCGCAAAATGGCAGAATCAAATACTGGAGGAAACGCATCGGACAAACAAATGTTCACAACCTTAACCCTACCCGCGGCTACATATCTAAAGGCCACGGTAAATGCAGAGCCGGGATTAACCACTAAGTCATGGTTGCAGTTTAAGTCGTTGATGATCAATCGAAAACAGTGCATTGCCTCTGACTTTGAATCGAAAGAAAACGCAAATGCAAAAATTGGTGAGGTGGATTTGAGCAAAGTGGCAAAGACTTTTCCATACATGGAATATTATACGGACAGTAGGAATTTGGAAATGGCAACTACGGTGGCACAGGCCATATTATTGATGCGCAAACCTTGAAAACACAGCCGGCATATCTTTTACCAGGCGATACGGTTTTGCTGATTGCACCGTCTAGGAGTGTGAGTGAAGCGGATGTAGCTGCTTTTTCTATGTGGGTTGATTCGCAGGGGTGGAAATTGGAATATTCGCCCAATTTGTTTGAGGTGGAACATCAATTTGCTGGCAGCGATCAGCATCGGGCGGAAGATTTAATTTGGGCGATTACCCATCCTACGGCCAAAGCTGTTTTTACGGCTAGGGGCGGATATGGTTGCGTTAGGACTGTTTCGAAGGCTGAGGAGTTGTGCGATGCGAAGGCGGGAATTGCGGGTTTATTGAATTTGCTAAAACATTCGCCGGCCAAGTGGTTGGTTGGTTTTAGCGATATTACTTGGTTGCATCTTTTGTTTGCGAAAGCCAATTTTCAGAGCATTCATGGACCGGTGGCAACGCAGTGGAATTTAACACATGAGCACATCGATCAAAATATTTCTCACCTAGCAAAGACCTTGATGGGCGATGTCGTGTCATTGGATTTATCGAACAGTGATGTGGTTCGTTCAAAGCCATTTGCCGGCGAGTTGGTGGGGGGAAATTTGAGTTTGTTGTATGCCTCGCTCGGGACTCCTGTTCAGCCCAATACCACTGGAAAAGTTTTATTCATTGAAGATTTGGATGAATACTACTATCACATTGATAGGATGTTGTTTTCATTAAAATTTGCGGGTCTATTTGATGGAATAAAGGGGTTGTTGGTGGGCAGTATGATTGACATGAACGACAATGCGGTTCCTTTTGGAAGATCAGTTAAGACGATGATAACAGAATTGCTAGCGGATTGTGATTTCCCGATTATTTTCGATGTACCGGTGGGACATGACGAAGAAAATATATCGATAAAGTTGGGTGCGGAGTGTAACTTTGAAAATTCAATACTAACGCAATAGCCCTGTGATTTCATCCAAAACCTACATCGCATTTACCAAGTTTGGCATTGTTGGCGGGATCAGCTTTTTGGTGGATATGTCGGTGTATTACGGTATGAGTCAGTTCATGCCCACCTACTTTGCAAAGGCGGCGGGTATTATGGTTGCCACCTTGGTGAACTACAAGCTGAACAAATATTGGACTTGGGAGAGAAAGAAGTCGGAGGTTGGCGAGAAATCAAGGAATGAGACATTAAAGAAATATTTGATTTTGTATGCTTTGAGTGGCGGAATAAATGTGGGCACCAACGAAATCATGTTGGCATCATTGCCAAATTGGGAGTTGCAGTTGAATATGGTATTTCCTGCCGTGGGTGACATTGCGGCCAATACAATGGGTGGGATGAAGCAATTGTTTGCTGTGAAGATTGATAAATTGTTTGCTGTTTTAACGGCAACTGTGGTGGGGATGGGCATCAATTTTATGGGTCAGAAGCTGTGGGTTTTTGGGCGGATTGGCAAATAGTCGGCCGTGGTGATAAATGATTAACTTTGTACGAATTCAACTTTAAGAAAAAATAATATGGCATGTACTTCTTGTGGAACCAAGGCTGGCGGCACCCCGGGTGGGTGTAAGAGCAACGGCACTTGTGGGACCAGTGGCTGCAATGCGTTGAATGTATACGATTGGTTCAAGGACATGGACCTGCCTACTGGCTATAAACCTTTTAATGTGGTAGAAGTTCGATTCAAAGGTTCTCGCAAAGAGTTCTTTAGAAACACGAATAATTTGGACCTATTTACGGGTGATTACGTATGTGTTGACAGCAGCATTGGTTTTGATATTGGGACTGTATCGGCAACGGGCGAAATCGTTCGATTGCAATTGAAAAAATATAGAGTTCGCGAGGATTCCGATGAGATGCATGGCATTCAGCGGGTGGCCAGTGAACGAGATATGGAGCGTAGGGAGGAAGCGAAAAGCAAAGAGGATCAAACCTTAGAGCGTGCGCGGACGATTGCGTTTTCTTTGAATCTTCAGATGAAGATTTCCGACATTGAGATTCAGGGCGATGGTAGAAAGGCGATATTTTTCTATACGGCCGAAACGCGGGTGGATTTCCGTGAATTGATCAAGCGATATGCCGATGAGTTTAAGGTAAAAATCGAAATGCGACATATTTCCTATCGGGAGGAAGCTTCTCGATTGGGAGGTACGGGTGTTTGCGGTAGAGAGCTTTGCTGCAGTACTTGGCTTACCGATTACAAGCAGGTGAATACCGGTGCAGCGCGGGTTCAAAACTTAAGCATCAACATGGAAAAATTGGCCGGTCAGTGTGGTCGTTTGAAGTGCTGTTTGAACTTCGAGTTGGATCAATACGTTGAGTCTACGGATGCATTTCCGAAAGCAAAAATCGTTCGATTGGATACAATCAATGGGATGGCTTACGCCAGGAAAACCGATATTTTAAAGAGGTTGATGTGGTTCTCTTACGATGACAATCAGACTTGGGTTGCTTTGGCAGTTGACAAGGTGAACGAGGTGATGGAGGAGAATAAGAACGGCAAACAATCGGCTGCTTTACAAGATTTGGCGCCGGCGAGTGCGGTATTGGAAAAAGTGGGTACCACGATGGAAGACCGCAATAATGATTTTATTGGCAATTCAGAATTGTTATCGGACGATGAGTTTGCATTGAAGAAAAGAGGTCCTGAAAAGGGAGATCAACGCAATGGAGATCGCAGGAAAGGTGGCAACGACAGACGTCCTGATAACCGCGGTCCGAGACCTGACAACCGAGGCCCACGTCCGGAAGGCGGTCCAAGACCTGCGGGAGAAAACCGTGGTCCGAGACCTGACAACAGAGGCCCAAGGCCGGAAGGCGGTCCAAGACCTGCGGGAGAAAACCGTGGTCCGAGACCTGACAACCGAGGTCCACGTCCAGAAGGCGGTCCAAGACCTGCGGGAGAAAACCGCGGTCCGAGACCTGACAACCGAGGCCCAAGGCCGGAAGGCGGTCCGAGACCAGCAGGAGAAAACCGAGGCCCAAGGCCAGTCAATCGTGGCCCAAGGCCGGCAGGAGAAAACCGAGGCCCAAGACCGGCTAATGGCCCAAAGCCGAATGCTGACACCCCACCGAATACAAATACTGGCGATTCGCCAAAATCAGAATAACAACAAAAGGAGAGGGGCGCCATTGGCGCCCCTCTCCTTTTTAAAATATAAATGGCGATTGGTGGCGAGCGCCACCAAATGAATTAATAACTCAAATACATGCTCTTCTGCTTGTATAATTCGCGGAAGGCTGGGTCTTTCAAGTCTTTGATAAACAGGATGCTCTCGCCGGTACTCTTCATTTCGGGACCCAATTCGCGACTTACACCCTGAAACTTGTTGAAGCTGAATACAGGTTGCTTAATTGCATAACCTGAAGGCCTGGCCGGGATGGTAAAGTCTTTTATCTTGTTTGCACCCAACATCACCTTTGTTGCCATATTCACGTATGGATAATCGTACGCCTTACAAATGAAAGGCACAGTTCTAGATGCCCTCGGATTGGCTTCAATCACATATACTTTCTCATCTTTGATGGCAAACTGAATGTTCATCAAACCACGAATATTTAAGGCATGGGCCAATTTTTCCGTGTATTCGATCATTAGGTTTTGTACTTTTTCACTCAGCGCAAATGGGGGAAGTACAGCGCTCGAATCGCCAGAGTGAATACCGGCAGGTTCGATGTGTTCCATCATTCCCAATATGTGAACGTCTTCGCCATCGCAAATACTATCGCTTTCGGCTTCTTCAGCGCGATCCAGGAAGTGATCAATCAACACCCTGTTACCCGGCAAATCACCTAGCAATTTAACAACGGCCTTTTCCAAGTCTTCATCGTTGATCACGATCACCATTCCTTGTCCGCCTAACACATAGCTAGGGCGAACCAATACAGGATATCCAACTTTATTTGCAATCCCAATCGCCTCTTCGGCATCTAGGGCCACGCCAAATCTGGGGTAAGGAATATCTAAGGTGGCGAGCATTTCACTGAAACGTCCGCGATCTTCGGCGATGTCCATGTTATCATAGCTGGTACCAATGATTTTAATGCCTTTTTCTTGCAGCTTTTCAGCCAATTTCAACGCAGTTTGTCCGCCCAATTGAACGATCACGCCTTCGGGTTTTTCGTGTTGGATGAGTTCCCACAAATGCTCCCAATAAACGGGCTCAAAGTAGAGTTTATCCGCCATATCAAAATCGGTGCTTACCGTTTCGGGGTTACAATTGATCATAATGGCTTCATAACCTGCTTCGCGAGCTGCCATGATTCCGTGAACACAACTATAGTCAAATTCGATACCCTGTCCGATGCGATTAGGACCGCTTCCTAGAACGAAGATTTTCTTCTTATCGCTTACGATACTTTCATTTTCACCATCGAATGTTGAATAAAAGTAATTGGTAGGACTTGGGAATTCAGCGCTACAGGTATCAACCATTTTATATACTCGGCGAATGCCTAGGCTATATCGTTTTTCGCAAACCTGATCTGCTGTAGTGTTACCACCCATCAACCAAGAAATTTGTTCATCGCTGTATCCTTTTTCTTTGGCAATTTTTAATAATGCCGCCGGAATATTGTCGATGCTATATCTTCTGATTTCAGTATCAGTTTTTACCAAATCAGCGATTTGCTCTAGGAACCAACGGTCTACGCGGGTAATTTTTTGCACGCTGCTAATGGGAACACCTAAAGCCAGGGCGTCTTTTATTTGGAAAACGCGATTCCAGCTGGCGTATTCCATGCCGTGAACCAATTCTTCTAGGTTTCGACTCACTTTATTGCCATCAGCACCGAGGCCGTGGCGGGAAATTTCGAGACTCTGACAGGCTTTTTGGAGTGCTTCTTGGAAGCTTCTGCCGATGGCCATGACTTCACCAACCGACTTCATTTGGAAGCCTAGGCGGGTATCAGCCCCATGGAATTTATCGAAGTTGAAACGAGGAATTTTTACGATTACGTAATCCAAGGCAGGCTCAAAGAATGCGCTGGTTGTCTTGGTAACGGGGTTTTTGAGTTCGTCCAAGTAAAAACCGATGGCCAATTTGGCTGCGATTTTCGCAATTGGGTATCCTGTTGCTTTTGAGGCCAAGGCAGAACTTCTACTTACCCTTGGGTTGATTTCGATGGCAATGATTTCTTCATCCACGGGGTTCACGCTAAACTGCACGTTACAACCCCCGGCGAAAACACCCATGCTTCGCATCATCTTGAAAGCCATATCGCGCATTCTTTGGAAGGCGGTATCGCTCAATGTCATTGCAGGTGCCACGGTAATTGAATCCCCGGTGTGAATCCCCATCGGGTCGAAGTTTTCGATGGTACAGATTACGGCGATATCGTCTTTGCTATCGCGAAGCAACTCAAATTCATATTCTTTCCAACCCAATACGGCTTGTTCCACCAATACTTCATGGACTGGGCTGCACTCAAGGCCAAATTGTAAGGCACGATCAAATTCTTCTTTTTTATAGACGATCGCACCGCCTGTTCCACCCAGTGTGTAGCTAGGACGGATAACCAATGGGAAGCCGATGCGTTGTGCGATTTCTTTGCCTTCTAGGAAGCTGTTGGCAACCTGACTTTTAGCAACGCCTACGCCTAGTTCAATCATTAACTGACGGAATTTCTCGCGATCTTCCATTTTGTCGATGGCGACAATATTCACTCCAATAATTTTGCAATTGTATTTTTCCCAAATGCCGAGCTCATCACATTCTTTGGCCAAATTCAATGCAGTTTGTCCGCCCATGGTTGGCAAAACGGCATCGATATCTTGCTCTTGAAGAATTTTTTCGATGCTTTCTGCGGTTAAAGGGAGAAGATAGACATGATCCGCATTCATTTTATCGGTCATGATGGTCGCCGGATTGCTATTGATCAGCGATACTTTGATACCCTCTTCGCGAATACTTCTTGCGGCTTGAGTTCCTGAATAATCGAATTCGCAAGCTTGTCCGATAATGATCGGGCCACTGCCGATGATGAGTACGTGTTTTAGAGATAGGTCCTTTGGCATGATTCCAAAAATTTAGCAAATTTAGGGCATCGCGCGCGGACTTGGGGCTTAATTATCCACGATTTGTAAAAAAATTGGGGTCAGATTTACAGCAGTAAAAGTGGCAGCATCGCATATTCAAGAAAGAATAACCCCCAGTAGAACATGTAAAATCGTTTCACGGAAGTGGGATTTTGCAGGTCGACCTTTAGCGCGTGGCCAACGAAAAGCAGAAGCACAATGATATGGGCAATTTTGGCAGCTATGGTTGGCATTTGCCAGGCCATTAAGAGATAGGCGCCGCTTACGAGAATTACGCCGGATTTAAATGCAGAAGATTTGCTCCAAACAACGGCGAGGGTTTTAAAACCAAACTTTTCATCGCCAAGGGTATCGGGGATGTCTTTAAACCAGGCAATTCCCAAGCTAAATGCAGTCACAAAAATCACCAGCGGAACAAGCCATGTCATTGCGATCAGCGGCCAGCCATATAACACGGTGGCAAAGTGAATGGCGATACCGGCATTGATTAACGGGCCTCTCACAATGGCAATGGCGCTGGCGGCCCAGATGTGATATCTTTTAAATTGGATGGGAGGCAAGGAATAGAGGGCGCCAATGAGGGCGATGGAGGTAATGAGGCCACCTAAGAAGGGTTGGATGAGCCAAGCGGATATTACGGAGAGGAAGCCAGAGGTGTAAACGATGATTTTGCCGTTTCGCATCGACAGTTCGCCGGAGGCTAGGGGTAGATTGGGTTTGTTGATTTTATCGAGGTCTACATCTACAATTTGGTTTAACCCTGTGATGAAGATGTTGCAGAGTAGGCAGGCGAGCAAGGTGGGGAAGAAAAGCGTTGCGAAGGTGTTGATTTTGTTGGTGAGCACCGGCATGAATCCAACGATTGCGGATTTATAGGCGGGCAATTTGGGCTTTAAAGATTCCAAACCGGGAACCAGCGTGTAAGCCGATTCGGAGATGGTATTGAATTCGGTTTTTGTTGATTCAATCGCGATTTCACTGTTCGCAATTGCATTTGGTAAGCCATTTTGAATTGGAGGTGGCGTGCAATAAATCACCAAAATGAGCAAGGAAAGGATGCTAATGGTTGACCCAATAAGGGTATGGGGTCGGGAAAATCTCCAAAGCACGGAAAGCATGCTCAAAGTAACAACGAAACAAAGGAAATAGTGTTTATTTGATGCATGGAAAAATTCGCGGAACGATTTTTATGAATGGGGTTGAGATTTCATGGTTTCCTGTCGCTCTAATCATTTCTGTTTTGGTGGCTTGGGCTCTTATAAAATGGAATTGGTTAACGGTATCCGGAGCATTGATGGCTTGTGTCTTGGCCTTTGTTGTTGTGATATTGGCCAAATGGTCGATTTTTCCCTTGATTACATTTTTGGTATTGGGATCTTTGGCGGGGAAACTGCGTTCTAGAACGGATGAATCGGAGAGGAATTCCGTGTTGCAAGGTGATGACATACATATTCATGCTGCTAAAGTTGATGGATTTCATGAAGCGAAAGTCGGCGGGGATGCAAAGCAAGGAAAGGCGAGAGATCACTGGCAGGTGTTGGCAAATGGTGGCATTTTTATGCTTTTGGCGATGTTGGCTTTTTTGAATGACTCGGGTTGGTTGAAATCTATTTTGGGCATCCATACAGAGGTTTTACGTTTTAGTGAAACTTGTCATTTGTTGGCAATCATTTCCTTGGCTGTGAGTTGCGCCGATACGTTGAGCAGCGATTTTGGTCGGGTATGGGGTGGAAGTCCCCGGAACGTAATTACAGGAAATCCGATGATAAAAGGGGTTTCGGGCGGCGTGACAGGTGCTGGTTTTGTAGGGGCATTGTTAGGCGCTGTGTCGATTGCAATATTTGTTTTTTGGAGCGAATTGTCATCGCTGGGAAGTTCGGCTTCTCTGTTTTGGATCTTGGTAATCTTCGGGTTTATCGGTTCTATCCTTGATAGTGTGTTGGGCGTTTTATTTCAAGCGAAATACTTGGACGAAATGGGAAATCAGGTAGATTCATCGGATGGCGGACGCAGGATAATGAATGCAGGATTTCGTTGGGTAACCAATGATGTTGTGAATGGTGTTACGGGTATATTGATGTTGCTTGTGGCGGTTATGTATCTTTGTTGGTAGAAGATGGAAGGCAAATTATATTTAGTACCTACGCCCATTGGCAATCTTGGCGATATGACATATCGGGCTGTGGAGATACTGAAATCTGTAGATAAGGTTTTGGCGGAAGACACGCGAACGTCTAGGGTTTTATTAAATCACTATGAAATCAGTACACGTTTGGAGAGCTTTCACCAGCACAATGAACACGGGAAATTACAGCATGTAATTACCGAATTGAAGGCGGGGGCTCAGATTGCTCAGATTAGCGATGCGGGGACGCCGGGTATCTCCGATCCGGGATTTCTATTGGCCAGGGCATGTCAGAAACAAGGGATTTCAATAGAGGTTTTGCCCGGTGCAACAGCTTTTGTCCCTGCATTGGTAAAAAGCGGTTTTGCCTTGCATCAGTTTCGATTTGAGGGATTTTTGCCACAGAAAAAGGGACGACAAACGCGCATTCTTGCACTCGCTGCAAATCCTGATACCACTTGTTTTTATGAGAGTCCGCATAAAATTTTAAAGACGCTCACCCAGCTCGAGGAGGCTTGCGCCGAGCATCGTAGAATTAGTGTTTCCAGGGAGATTAGTAAGAAATTTGAGCAGACGGTTAACGGCACGATTAAAGAAGTGTTAAATCATTTCAAATCGCATCCGCCTAAGGGTGAATTTGTGGTAGTTTTGGAAGGTGTTAATGCCAAAGAGGGCGATGACCTATTGGCTTTGAACGACGATTAATAATTTCATTTTTTACGATGGAAGTTACACAAAATGATAGAACAGCGGATGTGAAATTCAACCGACTAAAATTGATAGTTTGTGTTTTTTTACCGGCTTTACTCTTTTGGTTGGCATGGGAGCCGATGCCATTTACGCCGTTGGTTTTTATTGCATTTGTCCCGTTTTTTTATCTGGCCGAATGGGGTCGGAGCACGAGCAAAGGGAAGAATTTCGGCGTCTTGTTTTTGGCTTTGATCCTATGGAACATTTCAACTACGTGGTGGGTTTGGTTTGCTTCAGATGTTGGGGCGATTGCCATGTTGATTTTGAATTCTTTGTTGATGTATCTCCCATTTGGACTAAGTAGATGGTTACAGAGAAAAAAGTGGTTCATATGGGATGCTAAATGGCTATTTATTGCACTTTGGTTACTTTATGAATACGGACATCATCGATGGGATTTGTCGTGGCCATGGTTGACATTAGGCAACGCATTCAGTGGCATGCCTTGGTATGTACAGTGGTACGAAATCACCGGAACTTTGGGAGGTACGGCCTTGATTTTATCGGTGAATGTTTTAGTGTACCAAGCGCTGATGAATGATCAGTCGAATGCGAAAAGGAGTTGGATCATGCGATTCCGTTCGCCTGTTGGAATTGTTTCTGTGTTTGGATTATTGAGTGTTCTATTGGGACAGCTCGCATCGGATTTTGTTTATCAAAAAAAGAGCAAGTTGAAGCAGCCGTATAGGGTGGTGGCGATTCAGCCCAATTACGATCCGTACGACGAGAAGTTTGTTTTAGATCCGATGCAAATGGTGAGGGATATGGCGAAGACGTCGGACAGTGCTGGCCCAGCGGATTGTATTTTGTGGCCGGAAACTTCTTTGGTTGGGAATATCGATGTCGGCTCGCCAGCCCAAGACATGCAGGTCTCTTATTTGATGCATCATTGGCTCAAAAATGGCACGGCGGATATTGAACCTGTGAGGGACTCTTCTCAAAACCATCCTCGTACTGCCAAACCACCGTCGATGTTAATTGGCTCAAACATGATTCATTGGTATTCATGGATGGGAAAGGGAAAACCCGATGTGGCGGCAAGGCAGAGTAGCAATCTAGAATATTGGTATACGCTGCATAATTCGGCGTTGTGGATTCAACCTGAGTTGTCGATACATCCTATTGGTTGCGATCCGTTTAAACATGAACGATTACGTGGCTCTATGGCTACCGGCGATATTCAATTTTACCACAAATCGAAGTTGGTTCCGGGTACGGAGCAGTTGCCATTTGTGACGGTTTTGCCCTTTTTGGAGCGTTTGGCAATTTCGCTAGATGAGAATTCGGCATCGGGTACGTTGGGTAAAAATGCGACGGCTAAGGCGTTGGGCGTGAGTAATTCAAAGGTTGCTCCAATCATTTGTTACGAAAGCATTTACGGCGATTACGTGAGTGAATATGTAAAGGACGGTGCGTCTTGGTTGGCTGTAATTACCAATGATGCTTGGTGGAACAATACGCCTGGACATAAGCAGCATTTTTCGTATGCCAAGTTAAGGGCCATCGAACAGAGAAAGTGGGTGGTTAGAAGTGCAAATAC
>CAMBTR010000016.1 GCA_945870885.1 Chryseobacterium gleum
AACGGGATGGGTGGTTTGAGTGCGGCGTTGATTTCGATTATCGAATGGCGACATTTATTACACACTTCAGGCAGTCCGGAAGCGATGGATCAAGCAGCGGCTTTGCCAATGGGAATGTATATTCCGATTATGGCGGGTTTGATTATCGGAACAATTTCTTTCGTGGGTTCAATCGTGGCTTGGGGTAAATTGAATGGTAAAATAGGCGATTTCCGCTTCCCTTCACAGCAAATTATCAATGCGGTGGTTTTGGTTGCGATTTTGGGTGTGGCTTACTTGAATTATGGTGAATTTAATGCCACGCATTCTTCTTTATATTTCTTTGTAACGATCGGATTGGCCATCGTTTATGGTTTGTTGTTTGTGTTCCCAATTGGGGGTGCCGACATGCCGGTGGTGATTTCGTTGTTGAACTCTTTTACTGGGGTGGCTGCCGCTTGTGGTGGTTTCCTCTACCAGAATAAGGTGATGTTGATGGGTGGTGTATTGGTAGGTTCTGCCGGTACAATTCTTACCGTTGTGATGTGCAAAGCGATGAATCGTTCGTTGATGAACGTATTGATCGGAATGGCAGGTGGCAATGGCGGTGGAAGTACAACCAGTTCATCGGGTGGAAGCGTGAGAGAGGTGCAAGCAACCGATGTTGCCGTTATGATGAAATATGCGTCTAAAGTGATCATCGTGCCTGGATATGGTTTGGCAGTGGCTCAGGCCCAGCACGTTTGTCATGAATTGGAGAATATGTTGGAAGCCGAAGGCGTTGACGTAAAATATGCCATTCACCCAGTAGCAGGACGTATGCCAGGTCATATGAACGTTTTGTTGGCGGAATCGAATGTCGACTACGACAAGTTGATCGAGATGGAGCACATCAATCCTGAATTTGCGACAACCGATGTGGTTTTGGTGGTGGGTGCAAACGACGTGGTTAATCCTGCGGCGAAGACCGATCCAAGCAGCCCGATTTACGGCATGCCGATTTTGGATGTGGATCAAGCCAAGCAAATCATCGTACTGAAAAGAAGTATGAAAGCCGGTTATGCGGGTATCGAAAACGAACTGTTCTTCCACCCTAAGTGCGGAATGTTGTTTGGAGATGCCAAAGCGAGTTTGCAGAAATTGGTGAACGAGGTTAAGGCCTTGTAATTCAGGTTTTGTGGATTTGTTGGCCGACATTTATTGTCATTAAGATTGTATATTAGTATAAAATATTTTACGAATTCTATGAAACGCACCCTCCTTACGATTGCCATTTTGATGTTTTGTTTTGGCAACATGCAAGCGCAATCCTATCATATTTATGATGTGAAGCGCAACGATGCCCAGAAATATGAAAGCATCAACCCCGGGTACCTCAATACGGAATCCGATGATGCGGCGGAAGGCGAGGGTTGGAAGCGAATCGATTGGGATACACTAAATAAGGGTTATGCCTTGGTGGATTCGATCCCTTTTCCTTTTCAATTCAAGGGCGCTAGTAAGAATTCGTTTCGATGTACCAAAAACGGCGTACTTTCTTTTGATTGGACTGGTTTTCCTAAGGTAGATAAGGCTGTTACCGATGTTACCAGTCCCAATTTGCCTAATCAATCCGTTGTGATTGGTGGTATTTTGGCCAAGGGGGAGAATGATCGTATCGTAACAAAAATGTTTGGAACGGCGCCGCATCGACAGTATTGGGTGAAGTTTCATTCGTTTACGGTCGCTGCAGATACATCAGACAAGTGCGGAACCTATGCGTATCACGCGGTGGTTTTTGACGAGGGGACCAACCAGATTCATTTGGTGCAGATGGCTTGGGGTTCGGAGTTCGCTTGGTACAAAGATTCGGTGCCCGTTAAGTTGAAAAATGCGATGGGCTTGCATATTGGCCCATTTGAATACTTCTCTATTTCTGATTTGGATGATGCCTACAACGGTCATCAAATGAAAGACAAAAAGTTCACGAACAATTCGTTTTACACTTTCGCTCCGGGCAAGGCGAAATCCACTGATGCGTCTTTGTCGCAGGGCTTCAATTTTTACCGAAACGGCACATTTTACGTGAAGGCGGGTAGCAGTTCTTATTTGCCATTGGCGCTGGTTTATACGTTTCATGGCGATGTTGCCGGGACCGACAATCACGCGATTTATGTACAGATCAACAACGAAACACCGCTCAAATACGATCTGTCTGTGTTAACGGCGCAGGATTATCGTACGCGATTGTTGGTGCCATCAATTCTGAGAAATACGGTAGCTGGCGATTATGTCAAAATCAGGGCGTGGACGGGTTTGAACTCGGGTGGGGCGGATGAAAATCCTGCCAACGATACTTGCACTACGATTTTCAAATACATCGCTCAGAATCAGTACAAAATCACAAAGGGACCCTTGTTGATTGAGTTTTACACGGCAACCTGGTGCCCAACTTGTCCGATTCTCCGCAATTATATCGATTCCATGAAGTTGAATGAGAATTCAATGAATATTATCGTGGAGCATCACGTGAACGATTATATGAACAATCCCCTTGCACCGGGAACGTATGATTCATTGCCTTTTTTGATCATAAATCGCGTATACAATCCCATTGCACAAGGGGTTCAGCCCGCTGATTTGGCCAAGCAGATTGGCGTTCAAGCCAAAGTCAATTACCAATTGGTAAACATGAAATTTGAGTCGATGCAATTCAATCAAGCCACCGGTAAAATCACGGGGAAGCTTACCGCAACGATGGCGGATTACCATGCCAAATCTACTTTGCGATTGGGGGTGATGTTGAAGGAAAGGGATGTGCGTGGATTGGGTTCTGGATGGGACCAACGGGTGGATGTAACGGCGACATTGGATTCACAGTCGATATTTTTTCAAAAGAACAAGACGTTGTCGGGGTATCATCACGACAATGTAATTTGGAATGTGGCTGGTGGAAAACATGGTAAGAATGGATTTGGCGTGGCGGATGAAGTCATTGCGTCGGGGTCTACCGTTTCCTATGATTTCACGTTAACGGTTCCGGATACAATTTTGAGTTTGGGCATACCCAATGCGGCGGATTTTGGTCCTTATGGCGCGGTGAAAGCCCGATACAAACCGGCAGATTATAGTGTAGTGGGTTTTGCGGCGGATGACTGGAGCGCGGGGATCAGTGAGACGGTGAACAATGGAAATTTTGGCTCAGCCGTCATCTCTGCCATAGAGCAAAAAGTTTGGAATGTAGGGGCCTCAACGCAGAGTGTAAATCAGGCAGTTCCATTTGTATTATATCCCAATCCTGCAGCGGGTCAGGTGCACATTCAAATCGAAGCCAACATTTATTCTGTTACCGTTTTGGATCTGATGGGTCGTGTTGTAAAAAACAACGGTTCAGAATCTACCATCGATTTAACGGGAATGTCGGATGGAACTTACTTGGTTCGCATAAAAACTCCCCAAGGCGAGGGTGTTTCTCGATTGATTGTTCAGTGATTCTAATTTGGGTTGCTGCAATTCAGTGCATCAATTTTCATTGCAAACTACAATTGTCCAGGGCGATTTCTAGGGCTTGCTGAATGTGCTCCACCGGTGCAAAACAGGTCTGATTTGCGCATACCTCGATTTGCTTTTTCTGCGCCCCATTTTTAAATTCGATGGTTGCCCAACTGGGCAAGTGCTTTGCGATTTCTAGCGTTTCGGCCGATGTCCATTCTCCCTTTGGGTTGTTGGCGTTCTTTTCCAATTTGATGTGGCAGCCGCCGAGGGTGATGGCTTGCGCGAGTTTCGACCAATTGAAATACCAGCCGGGGTTTTGAATCATTGACTTGGTGACCTGATTTAGCAGGGTTTTCGACAGTTCAATATATTCCAGATTTGATGTCATTGTCCCCACTTGAAACAGGCAGTGGGCCAGCACGGAATTGGGTGAAGCAATCACATCGTCATTTAAATCGCTTTTTCTCACAATCAGCGCCTCGCCGTTGTCGGGTGTAAAGGCCAATTGCTGGGTTTGGGGATTGTAAAATAGCTCGATGGATTTCTGGATAAGGATTTCCGCTTTTGTCAGGTAGTCTTGGTTTTTAGTGATGGTGTAGGCGGACAGCAATCCTTCGCAGAAACAGGCGTAATCCTCTAGGAAGCCAGAGATTTTTGTGATTCCATTTCTATGGATGCGCAGCAGTTCGTTGTTCTGCCAGAATGTAGACCACATCCAATCGGCCAGGGCTGTTGCTTTCTCGCTGTAGTTTGTGTTTTGCAGGAAAAGTGCGGCATCGGCCAAGGCTTTGAGGTATAGGGCATTCCAGCTGCAGATCGCTTTATCGTCGAAGCTCGGACGAATCCGGCTGTCTTGGTAGCGTTTGATTTTTTGTTTGATGCTGAGCAGTCGTGGATGATACTCGGCGGCTGTGAGTCCGGATTTTTCTAACACTTGCAACGGCGCTAGGGGTTGATGCAGGATGTTATAGCCATGTTCCCAGTTGCCGTCTTTTTGGATGTTGAATTGGATTTCGGCCAGGGCGAATTCATCCTCGCTGAGAATGGTTAGGAGTTCTTCGCGGGTAAAGACGTAAAACTTGCCTTCCATGCCTTCGGAATCGGCATCCAGGGCGCTTCCGTAACCGGCGTGGGTATGATTTGGCCCCTCGCTCCGCTCGGGGCCACCCTTGAACGCTTGAACACCCTCCACCGCTTGACCATCCTTCAACCCAAGTTCCTCCTCGCAAAAATGAATACACTCCTCGGCAATTTGTTTGTACAGCGGCGCATCACTCCATGCAAAGGCCCTGGCATACAAGGAAATCAACTGCGCATTGTCGTACAGCATCTTCTCAAAATGCGGCGCAAACCATTGGGCGTCTGTGCTATATCGACAAAAACCGCCACGAATCGTATCGTAAATGCCGCCATTGCTCATTTTAATTAGGCTCAAATGCAGGAAATCCTTGGCACTTTCATCGCCGGTGAGCAGGTGGTAATCCAAGATGTATTCGTACTGACCGGGCAATGGGAATTTGGGCGCGCGATTGGGTCCGCCATCCACCCAGTCCAAGTTCGCGGCAAGGGTTGTGAATTGTTCCAACAGTTGGGCTCGATGCAAAGGGTCCGAACTCTCCGAATCCCAGCGGTTCAACGCATCCAACTTCTGCTGAATCTTGCCCGCATAATCATGGGCCTTGTCCGGCTCCTCTCGGTATACCTTCGCCAATTGCTCTATGATCTGCTGCCACTGGGATTTTGGGAAGTAGGTCCCCGCATAAATCGGCTGCCCGTTGGGAAGACAAATGGCGTTCAAGGGCCAACCTCCGCGGCCTGTCATGAGTTGACATGCATCCATATACACCATGTCGATGTCAGGCCTTTCCTCCCGGTCCACCTTAATACTAATCAAATGGTGATTCATGATTTCGGCGGTTTCAAAGTCCTCGAAACTCTCGTGTTCCATTACATGACACCAATGGCAGGTGCTGTAGCCGATGCTCACCAAAACCAATTTATTTTCTGCCTTGGCCCTCTGCCAGGTGGCGTCGCTCCATTCCTCCCAAGCCACCGGATTGTAGGCGTGCTGAAGCAGGTAAGGGCTGCTGGCGTGAATGAGTGCGTTGGGTTCGTTTTGCATTGAATTGTGGTTTGATGGCGGCGATTGGGTCATTTTTGCGTAGGCTTCCTTAACTTTGTTACTATACGATGAAATCGTTTTTCAAAGGTCGTCTCGGAATACTAATTCTCATCACAATTGTGACGATTCTTCCGAATTATGCCCAAACGGACAGTGCTGTCGCATCGCATCGCATCAACCAAGATACCTCGATTTTGAAAAAAATGGGGACGGAAGTTTCCAATGCGGTGGGGGATTTGTTTCATGCCAAGCGAGATTCCAATGCGGTGGTTTTTGCTTTCGACACAAAAGAGCAGGCGCTGGATACTTTGATTTTTTGGTTGCTCATGAAACGACCTTCGATGGGGAATGGGTATTTGCCCAAGCAGATTTTCATCGACCAATGGAGATCGCACGATACCACCACATTTCTAAAAGTGGTTGAAGGGAATTGGCTCACCTATCAGTTTCATTTTAAGAAATCGCTCTTGAAAACGCAAATAATGATGAAGCGGAGTAAGGTGAATTTCAAAATGGCGGAAGTGGTTCCGCGGCCAAAGGTTACGTTGAGTGTGGCGGGCGACGGGATCACCAAATACGATTACACGGTGAAATATAAAAAGTTAAAATATGTCTTGTCGTTTCAACTTTGGTGGATCGATGGGAAAGGGTATTGGGTAAACGAAGTCACATGGGGTATCGGCGTATAATTGGTGTTGTTATGCCCCTTTTGATCAATTAAACCGCCACTGATTTAGAATAAGGGTTTTCTCGATTTTGGCTTCTTGCGGATCGTTGAGTTTTGGGAAGAAGTCAATTCCGGTAATTCGTTCGGCCTCGTCGATGCTCATGGCAAAAGAACTCAAGGGTTGTGTTGATGAATTGTTGGGCAGCACAAACGCGATGGCTCGCATGGGGCTAGCGGTATCGAGCATGATTTTGTAAAATCTCTGAGGGACGGAAATACTGCAGGTTTGACCTATGTGAGAACTTATGGGGTCGGTTAACACGGGGCCTGTCACCACAAAAACGGGGTGGGAGCTCGGTGCCCAAGATCTAAATTGCTCTTCGAGTTTTTTCCAAATCCCACGATTAAAGCCAGGTAGTTGGGGTGAAACGTTGCTCATGTAAAATGATTCTGACATGGCTTGTGCGGAGAATTTCATATCACCGGCGGGTGCCAAATGGCCGCGATCGTAGCCAGTTTTGGTATAATCGGAAGTGACGGCGGTTCGGGGAGAAATGGATGGGTCGATGGAGAATTTGCTACTGCGTTCGGCGCCGCCAATCGTGTTCCCGTAGGTTAAGTTGTAGGCTACCCATTTGGCTTGCATGTGTTTGTGGTTGTAAACTAGGCTGTAGGCGCTGTGCTGGGTGACGGTTTCTGTGGGTAGGATGGCTGGCATCGCCCAGGAAGATTGTGTCGGCGGGTTGCTTGATTGAGCGCTGCTTGATTGAAGGTAGCTTGAATGAACGTTGTTTTGCTGGGCCGTATTTCGCTGCGCTGAAATCAATAAGAAACCCGAAGTAATTAAAATGCCGACAGTAATTATGAGGGTCGGGGCTTTTCTAGATGATTTTTTTGGTGGTCGCATTTGCTTAGACATCAACTTGCAATGCAAGTGGAATCGCTAAGATAGGATTTTTCTGACGATCCATGGACCTTCGTAAATGAATCCTGTATAGACTTGAACCAAACTAGCACCCATTGAGATTTTTTGCTCGTAGTCTTCTTTCGTAAATACGCCACCCACACCAATCAGGGGGATATCGCCCAGTTCCATTGCAAGGAATCCAAGAACGGTATTGCTCGCTTCGAAAAGGGGTTTTCCGCTAAGTCCTCCGGCACCCATATTCTCGACGGTCTTATTTGATGTCCGCAAGTTGGATCGATCAATAGTGGTATTGGTTGCGATCACACCATCCACGTTTGCCTTTTTGATTGTTTCGATGAGAGAATGGATTTGCGTTTGTTTGAAATCGGGGGCAATCTTCAAAAAGATCGGCTTCCAAATGCGTTTTGTTGTGCGAATGGATTGGAGTTTTTCGAAAAGGCTGGTAATGAAAGTGTCTTCCTGTAAGTCTCTCAGGCCAGGGGTGTTGGGTGAGGAGATGTTGACCACCAGATAATCAACGTGGTCGTATATCGCATCAAAAGCAATGGTATAGTCGTTTATCGCTTCTTCGTTGGGTGTGATTTTGTTTTTGCCGATGTTTCCGCCAACTACCAATCCGGCTGGACGTTTTTTTAGGCGCTCCACTACGGCGTCGATGCCATCGTTGTTGAAGCCCATTCTATTGATCAGCGCATTGTCTTGCGGTAAGCGAAATAGGCGGGGAGCAGGGTTGCCAGGTTGAGGCAGTGGGGTGACAGTTCCAATTTCTACGTGTCCAAATCCCAAGTCTTTAAGAAGATGCAACCATTTCGCGTTTTTATCGAATCCAGCAGCCAAACCAATGGTATTGGGGAAGGTGATGCCTTTGACTACAATGGGCTGGTCGTTAATGGGTTGGAAACTTTTTCTAATCCAACTTCCAATTATGGGTAAGCGTAGTAAAATACTCAAGCTTTTTAGTGCGAATTCGTGCGCCATTTCAGGCGAAAGCAGAAAAAGAAGCGATTTGAGTAAATTATACATGGGGATGTAAAAATCCAGTCCTAAGGTGGGAAATGATAGATGTTATTTGATTGGGTTTGGTTGCCTAGTGTTTGAAATGTCTTACCCCTGTAATGACCATGGCAATGTTGTTTTGATTGCAATAGTCGACAGATAGTTGGTCTTTCACGCTTCCGCCGGGTTGAACTACCGCCTTGATGCCTGATTTATCTGCAATTTCCACGCAATCTGGGAAAGGGAAAAATGCATCACTTGCCATCACTGCACCGTCCAAATCAAATCCGAAACGGTTGGCTTTTTCGATGGCTTGTTGCAGCGCATCCACGCGAGAAGTTTGACCTGTTCCGCTAGCCAAAAGCTGATTGTTTTTCACCAATACGATGGTGTTACTTTTGGTTTGTTTTACCAATTTAACCGCAAACTCCAAATCGCTCAACTGTGAATCTGTTGGTAATGTGGTTGTTACGGGTGTCATATTCGTCTTGGTTTCGGTGAGTAAATCTCGGTCCTGAACCAATACGCCATTCAATGCAGTTCTTGTCATGGGTGATTTCAACAATACCTCACCGGTGGTTTCCAATACGATGCGATTGGTTTTTCCTTTCAGTAATTCTAATGCGTCTGCATCGTAACTCGGAGCAATCAACACTTCGAAGAAGAGATTGTTGATTTCGGTTGCCGTTGCCAAATCTACTTTTGAATTGGTTGCCAAAATTCCTCCAAAAGCACTCACTGGGTCGCAGGCCAACGCATCGGTCCAAGACTGCAAAACGGTTTCTCTGGTGGCCACACCACAAGCGTTATTGTGTTTGATGATTACAAACGTAGATCCTTCTGAAGGGTTGAATTCATTCAATAAGCAAACGGCGCTATCGACGTCGAGTAGGTTGTTGTAACTGAGCTCTTTGCCTTGGTGTTTTGTAAAAATCGACTCCAAATTTCCTTCGAAAGTTCCTTTTTGATGTGGGTTCTCACCGTATCGCAAGGAGTAAGTTTTGTTGCCAGCAAACCAGTCGGCGATCATGCCATCGTATTCGGCAGTTACGGCGAAGGCACGACCCGCGAACGATTTTCTCTGAGCCAATGAAAGTGAACCATCCCCCTCGTTGAAAGCCTTTAAGAAAGATGAATATTCGTTTTTGTGGGCGATAATAGTTGTGTGAGCATGGTTTTTCGCACCGGCACGAATCAATGATACGCCGCCAATGTCGATTTTTTCAATGATGTCTTCCTCACTTCCACCCGCAGCCACCGTTTCGGCAAAAGGGTAGAGGTCAACCATCACCAAATCGTACAATGGGATTTCGTATTGCGCAATTTCCGCCATGTCTTGTGCCAATTCTCTGCGTGCCAAAATGCCACCAAAAACCTTGGGGTGCAATGTCTTTACGCGTCCGCCCAAAATGCTTGGGTAACCAGTGATGTCTTCAACGGCAACGCAAGGGATGCCAAGATCTTCAATGAACTTCCTTGTTCCACCGGTAGAATACAGGGTGACATTTTTTTGGTGTAACGCCTTAACGATTTCGTCGAGGCCGTCTTTGTAAAATACAGAAATCAGGGCAGATTGGATGGGTGGGTTCACGGGGTAAAATTAGCCTTGAAACCCTCCAAACGATTCATTTTTATTGGGAAGTTTATCCCAAGTTTTTCACAAATTCGCGAGTGTTTTCCCGCCTTTTCCGTGTTTTGGGGAGAAAGGGCAATGTCGACATTCATTTCCACAGCAAAAGCCTCGTTTTTTATGGTAATCGACTGTGAAAACACAGAATCCGTTCTCCATGTAAAAGTCGGGGCTTGTTTGGCTTTGTGTTTTGCCTTGAGATTCGGCGGATTCGTTATTTAATCCTTCCCGTGACATGCTTTGAACTTCTTTCCGCTGCCACAAGGACAAGGGTCGTTTCTGCCAATTTTCAAATCCTTGATGATGGGATTCTGAACCTGCCTTGGCGCCTGCATTTCTGCCGGTGGCAATTCCATGTTATCACCGCCGCCCATCGCCATGTCCATCTCGGGTCTTGAAGTTTGGATTTTGGGTTCACTGCGTTTCAAGGCAGTTCTGGCTTCAGCAACTTCGTTTTCGGCATGAATACGGGCCCTAAACAACATTCCCAATACCTGCGTGTTGATGCGTTGCAACATTTTACCGAACAACTCAAAACTCTCGATTTTATAAATCAACAAAGGATCCTTTTGCTCATACTGGGCGTTGTGAGAACTTTGTTTTAATTCGTCCAATTCACGCAAATGCTCTTTCCATTCGTCGTCCAGGATTTCTAAAGTGGTACTCTTTTCCAACTCATGAATCATGGCTCTACACTCTGTGTCAAGGGCTTTTTGCATGTTCACCGTAAGTTGGTAATTGTGCACGCCATCGGTCATTGGAACTACGATATTTTCGATGCGTTCGCCTTGCTCCGTCCGAATATTTCTGAATACGGGAAGGGCTTGGGTGCGCATCGTCTCTGTTTTGTCGTGATATCGCTGTGTGAGATTATCGAACAACATTTCTGCCAATACTTCAGGATCTCTTGTGCCTTGGAAAGTATCCTCATCAAATGGTAAGTCCATGGCCAAGGTGCGTATTACCTCTATTTCCAATTCTTGGTAATCACCTGAATCTTTGAATTGGGTTACGGTTTCATTACACCAGTTGTAAAGCATGTTTCTTAGATCGATGCTCAAACGCTCACCAAACAACGCACTGCTACGCATTCTGTAGATGTTCGTCCGTTGCTTATTCATCACATCATCGTACTCCAACAAACGCTTACGAACACCAAAATTGTTCTGCTCCATGCGTTTTTGGTTTCGTTCGATGGTCTGTGTCATCAACTTGTTTTCGATCACATCGTCTTCGCCGTAACCAAATCGATCCATCAATTTGCTCACTCTTTCCGACCCAAAAATGCGCATCAAATCGTCTTCCAAACTCACGTAGAAACGAGAAGTTCCCGGATCGCCTTGACGTCCTGCGCGACCTCTTAACTGCCTGTCAACGCGACGACTATCATGTCGTTCGGTACCAATGATGGCCAAACCACCCAGTGATTTTACTTCATCGTCGATTTTAATATCCGTTCCACGACCTGCCATGTTTGTGGCAATGGTCACAGCGCCTTTGAGTCCGGCTTCCGCAACGATCCCTGCTTCATTTTGGTGCTGCTTGGCGTTCAAAACGTTGTGTTTGATACCGCGCAATCGAAGCATACGGCTCAACAATTCGCTCACTTCCACCGAAGTAGTACCCACAAGTACCGGGCGACCAGCGCTGCTCAAGGCTACAACTTCTTCAATAACTGCATTGTATTTGGCACGCTTGGATTTATACACCAAATCCTCTTGATCGATTCGAGAAATATTTCTGTTGGTAGGAATTACCATCACACCCAATTTGTAGATGTCCCATAATTCCTGGGCTTCCGTCTCCGCCGTACCCGTCATACCTGCCAACTTGTGATACATCCTGAAATAGTTTTGCAGGGTGATGGTGGCATAGGTTTGAGTAGCCGCTTCAACGCGAACATTTTCTTTGGCCTCGATGGCTTGGTGAAGTCCGTCTGAATAGCGGCGACCTTCCATCACACGACCAGTTTGCTCATCAACGATTTTTACTTTGCTATCGGCCAAGATGTATTCTACATCGCGTTCAAACAAAGTGTAAGCTTTTAACAACTGTTGCACCGAGTGAATGCGCTCGCTTTTCTCGGCAAATTCTTGCATTAAGGTATCTTTTAACACCAATTTCTCTTTGTCTGATGAAGCGCTTTTTTCAATGTCAGCCATCGCCGAACCCACATCAGGCAACACGAAGAAATTCGCATCTTCTTCCCCTTGGGTAATCAATTCTAGTCCTTTTTCCGTTAAATCAACACTGTTCGATTTTTCGTCGATAGTGAAGTATAAGGGCGAATCAGCCAAGGGCATTTCCTTTTGCTGATCCTGCATGTAGTAATTTTCTGTTTTGGTTAAAATGCCTCTCACGCCGCTTTCACCCAGTAATTTGATGATGGCTCTGTTTTTTGGCAAACCTCTGTGAGCGCGCAACAGCGCAAGGCCACCTTCGTTTTCTTTGTGTCCGTTGTTTCCTGCCGCAATCAATTTTTTGGCATCCACCAAAGCAGAATTGACAAATCGCTTTTGTGCTTCAACCAATTTTTCGATGCGGGGTTTAAGCGCTTCAAACTGTTGGATATCGCCTTTGGGGGTAGGTCCGGAAATAATCAACGGCGTCCTTGCATCGTCAATCAAAACGCTATCCGCTTCATCGATCATCGCATAATGATGCTTTCGTTGAACCTGCTCCTCTGGCGTATGTGCCATATTGTCGCGCAGATAATCAAAGCCAAATTCGTTGTTCGTTCCGTAGGTGATGTCGGCCAAATAAGCCAATCTACGCTCATTGCTGTTGGGCCTGTGGTACTCCAAACAATCCACGCTAAGTCCCAAGAAGTTGAACAATGGCGCATTCCATTCGCTATCACGACGTGCCAAGTAATCGTTTACGGTAACCATGTGAACACCGCGTTTTCCCAGGGCGTTGAGGTAGGCAGGTAGTGTACTCACCAGCGTTTTTCCTTCTCCCGTTGCCATCTCAGAGATTTTTCCGCGATGCAAAGCGATACCACCAATCAGCTGAACATCGTAGTGCACCATATTCCAACGGATTTTTCCGCCAGCGGCCGTCCATTCGTTTTTGTAACTTACTTGATCGTTCTCAATGGTGATGTGCGCATGTTTTAACGCCAATTCTCTGTCGAGGTCGTTGGCTTTTGCTACGATGGTATCATTTTCAGTAAATCGTCTGGCAGTTTCCTTTACGGTTGCGAATGCTTCTGGGAGGATATCGACCAAAATCTCTTCCAATGCGATGTCTCTGCGTTTTTCGATGGCGTCTAAGTTCCCAAAAATCTCGTCGCGCAACTCCACGTCTGATTCTTCGGCGTTTGCAAGTTGGGCTTTTAAATCCGCGATTTCATTGTCGAT
The DNA here is from genome assembly GCA_945870885.1 of Chryseobacterium gleum. Lineage (GTDB taxonomy): Bacteria > Bacteroidota > Bacteroidia > NS11-12g > UBA955 > UBA955. The sequence continues at coordinate 13,159 of CAMBTR010000016.1, forward strand.
TTCCGACAAATGCTCGTTAATCCTTCCAACAAATTCATCTGTTTTGCCCCGCAATTGATCGTTGCTCAACGATTTGTATTCTGCAAAAAACACATTGATTTGATCCACAATTGGATCTATTTCCTTTAAGGCTTTTTCGGCAGAGGTTCCACCGAGCATTTTTGAGAATGATTTTAAGATATTTCCAAACATGATAAGTGTGCGAATTTAAGGTTTATTTGGCTTAGCGAAAATCTTGCCAAGCAGTAATTATGACGAAATGGCCGACATTTCATGCACATTTTATAAAGAGCGCTCATGGATGGGGTGGTTTTTTGCGTTTTTCCAGAGATATTTTCAGTTTTTTTAACGATCCAAAAACCCTTTCCTTGTTATTTTGTTTAATTTTTCATGAGAGTTTTGTTTATCTTTTTGAGTTTGCTTGCTTATGATGTTTTGCACGCACAAGTTGTGATTAAAGGTCGGGTTATGGATTTGTCGAGTCGTAAACCCTTATCCAACGTAAATGTGAGTGTAGATAAGTCTACCGATAAAGTGTTAACAGCCGCCGATGGAACTTTTGTGATTCAAGGATTGGAGCCAGGGTTTCACACGGTTACAGCCCAGTTGGATGGGTATGAAAATGAAACTTCTTCGGAGATGTTGTTCACGTACGACAAATCACCGGAGGTTGTAATTGAGATGCAGTCGTTGTCGCAAGGTGTCGGCGAGGTGAATATTCGCAAAACCAATTTACAGCGCAGAGAGGCGGAAAGCCCAGTATCGTCGCAGAAATTGAGTATCCGTGAAATTGAAAGAAACCCAGGTGGAAACAGAGATATCAGTAAAATTATTCAGAGTTTGCCCGGTGTAATCAGTATCCCAGGTTTCAGAAATGATGTTGTGATTCGCGGTGGATCACCATCGGAAAACAAGTTTTATTTGGACGGGATAGAAATTCCCATCATCAATCACTTTCAAACGCAAGGAAGTACGGGCGGGCCGGTTGGTATGCTGAATGTGAATTTTATCAAAGAAGTGAACTTTTATACAGGAGCGTTTCCGGTGAATTATGCCAATGGATTGAGCAGCGTTTTGGATTTTCGTCAGATGGATGGCAATGCAAACAAAGCCAAATATCGTTTTACCTTGGGTAGTAGCGATGTGGGTTTTACCGCCGATGGGCCTTTAAGTAAAAAGACGACCTATATCTTTTCTGCCCGTCAGAGTTATTTGCAGGGGTTGTTTTCGGTTTTGGGACTGCCGTTTTTGCCGAACTTTATTGATTATCAGGCGAAAGTGAAGGTGAAGCTAAACGACAAAGATGATATTACGTTTTTGATGGTGGGCGCGGTGGATTTCTTCAAGTTGAATTTGAACGCAAACGATAATGTTACGGACAGTGTTACGTTGAAGTCTAATAAATTCATCTTGAATTACTTGCCGGTTTACAAGCAGTGGAATTACACATTTGGAACTGTTTACACCCACTTTGGAGAGAAAAGTAAGACACAGACTTTTTTGAGTCGTAATATGCTCAGCAATACGTCGTTCAAATACAAGAACAACGATGAAAGCTCGGAATCGAATCGCATTTTCACCTACGCGAGTACGGAGGAGGAGAACAAACTTCGCATCGAAAATTCTCGCAATTTGGGTCGTTGGAAATTGTTGGTTGGTGGCGGAACGGAGTTTGTCCAATACGGGGTCGACAATAACGCAAAGGTTTTAATTCCAGGCGCTCCAGGGACTGCAGGTACGGTGAAAGACGTTCAGTTTAATAGCCTGTTGGAGTTGTTTAAATACAGCGGATTTGTTCGCGGCTACCGCAACGTAATGGGGACAGGTACTTTGAGTTTTGCGGGCAGATTGGATGGCAATAGTTTTAATAAATCGATGGGCAATCCTCTGAATCAGCCTACCGTAAGCGTGAGTGCGAGCTTGCCGACAGCGATTTCGGGTTTGTTCTTTAATGCCAATATGGGTCAGTTTTCACAGTTGCCGAGCTACACCGTTTTGGGTTACAGGAATGCCCAGGGCAGTTTCGATAACATCGATAGGGTAAAATACATGCGGAATCGGATGGTTGCGGCCGGTTTGCAATACAATAAAGTGAAGGATACCAAAATCACTTGGGAAGGTTTCTACAAGAACTATTCAAATTATCCGTTTGCTTTGCGCGACAGTATTTCATTAGGGAATTTGGGGACGGATTTTGCGGTTTTGGGCAACGAGCCGATTAGCTCAGTGGGCAAAGGAAAGGCTTACGGGATGGAGTTTTTGCTTCAGCGCAGAAGTCGTTCCGGATTGTATGGCATCCTCTCGTACACACTTAGCTGGAGTCAGTTCGATGACAAAAATGGCAAGTCGGTTCGCAGTGCATGGGATAGCCGACATACGGTGAGCATGGTGGGTGGTATCAAACTAAAGCGCAATTGGGAAGTGGGAGCGAAGTTGCGTTTTGCAACAGGTCGTCCCTATACGCCGGATGATGTTTCTCGCAGTTTGGTGAAAACGAACTGGGATGTGAGGGGAACGGCTTTGCCCAATTATGGATTGTTAAATTCGGGTAGATTGGCGAATTTTTCTCAGTTGGATATCCGCGTTGACAAGGTATGGTATTTCAAGAAGGCTTCGTTGAACCTGTATATGGACATTCAAAATGCATTGAACAGTGCTTATTTGGGTCCTCAAACGTTGACTGCGGCGCAGGATGCGGCGGGCAATTTGATTTCTGATCCATCGGCTCCGGTGCCATCGTACAAAGGAGAGTATTTGGTAAATTCAAGTGGATTCTTACAGCCTTCGATTGGTGTAATTTGGGATTTTTAATAGTTGTAATTGAATCCCGTCTCGTGCGGGTGGATGCACATCACAGGAATGCTCTCACTGCGATTCACCAACTGCTGCGTCAACGTTCCAATGATTAACTCTGAAATGCCCTTTTCGGTATGCGTCATTACCAAAATCAAATCGGCTTTTACGGTGTTGCTGTAGTTCAAAATTTCGTTGGCGAAGTTGTCTAGCATCCCATCTTCCATTGCAAATACTTCGTATTTTAAACCACTGTCCTTTAAATGATGGTTCACCAAGTTGATGTTCGCGGCGATTTTTCTCTGTAAATATTCGTCTGACGATTTTGTGTAAACCACGTGTACTTCGGAATTGAATTTTTTGCCCAAGTGGATGGCCCAATCTACTTTTTGACGGCTTTCGATGGATAAATCGATAGGCATCACGATTTTTTTGTATCCGCTGTCTTTTGTTGAATTTTGCTTCACCACAACAACGGGAACTTCAGCGTACTGAATGGTTCTTGATGCGTTGGATCCTACAATCTGGTCCAAACCGCTGGCGCCATTGCTGCCCATGATGATAGAATCGTAGTTGTTGCTGTTGGCAATCCCTGCAATCGTTTTGTATACTTTGCCCTTGTCAACCACTGAATGCACCTTCAAGTTGTTTTTCTCAGCGATATCCTTGGCTTTGGTTTCTAATTTGGCTTGAATCGCATCGCGCATCACATCGGATTGACTGCCTGAAAAAAGTCCGCCCAAAATGCCTTCTTCCAAAATGTAGAGGAGGGTGATTTCATTGCCATAGGCTTTGGCAACGGTAACCGCATGACTTAATGCGTTTTCTGCCACATCCGAAAAATCGGTTGGCACCAGAATGTTGTTGTTTGTTTTGCGAATCATAACCTAAATTGGTAGAGCAAAATTACAATAGAAAGTAGGGTGAAAGTATGATTTTAATCAGAATTTGGATTTTCTGCGAAATGTTAGTTTTCGTCGAGCATCAATTCTACAGTAATCGCATCGGCTAGAAATCTTGCAGCGCTTGGGATAGACCAATGCCCGTTGTGCTCAACGATTTGAAAATTGCCAATTAATTTTTCGATGATGGGTCGTTTTAATTCTTCGAAACCGGGGTATAAAAGATTGATTTGTTGTATGTTGACCCCTTTGGTGAGTCGGAGTTGGGTGAGTAGCAACTCGTTTACGACATCTACATTGGACAGGATTTCTTCTGTAAAGGTGGGGGCTCCGGTTTGAATTCCGCTGATATACAATGCGTTATTGCTAAGGTTCCAACGCCTTGATTTCCCGTTGTAGGAATGCGCGCTCGGTCCAATGCCCAAATAGGGTAAGCCTGCCCAATAATTGCTGTTGTGAATGGCTTGATGGCCTGTTTTACTTAGGTTGCTTATTTCGTAATGTTCCCAATTGTGCTGTGCTGCCCATTGCGATAAATACAAAAATTGTTCTTCGGCATGTTCATCGGGCGGCGTTTTGAGTTTGTTTGATTTCGCCCATTTGCCAAACGGGGTGTTTTCTTCGATGGTGAGAGCATAGCAGCTGAGGTGGTTTACCCCAATGGAATTAACCCATTGCAGTTCCTGCTGCCATTGCGACAGGGATTTTTTCTCCGAGCCATAGATTAGGTCGATGCTAAAATTGTCAAACCCAATTTCTCTGGCAGTTTCTAGCGATTCGATGGCTTGGTTTGCGGTGTGCGCCCTATTCATCCACTCAAGCTCATCGTCGTTTAGACTCTGAATGCCCACGCTCAATCGATTTACTCCCAACGACTTCCAATGCTGCAGAGATTCTTGAATCATGTCTTCCGGATTGGCTTCGAGTGTAATTTCTTGGATTTGCGAAATTTCAAAATGCGCTGAAACGGCTTCAAAAATTTGGGTAAGTTGACTATTGCTGAGTATCGAAGGGCTGCCGCCACCAAAGTATAGCGTGCTGAGGCTATGCTTGAATTGAGGCGCTTCTTTGGAGATTTCCATACAGATGGCATCAACCAGGGGTTGGATATTTTTGAGTTGGGTACTGAAGTGGAAATTGCAGTAATGACAGGCTTTTCTGCAAAAGGGGATATGTATATAAAGGCCTGCCATGGGTGCAAAGGTCAGTCTTTTTTTTGATTCGATAATTGGGTCGTGAACATGCCCTATGAATCTGTTATTTTTGCAGTTCGATGGCTCGCTTAACAAAATTGTTTCAACAGGTTTATCTCGCATGGCGGATGATGATTTTGTTGGCGATTTTTATGGGCGTTTTTAAATCGCTGCTTGGCCAAGGGGTTGCGGCGAACAGATCTGCTTCAAATCAAACAGTAACGCAAAGTGCGGCTCGGAGAGCTGCGGCGGAGTCGACAATTAGATCGGAGAGAACTGCGGCGGAGGCGAAATCGAAATCGCAAATGGAGAAAGAAAAGGAGGAGGCCCTGAAGAAAGAGGAGTCACAAAAGGCAAGGAAAGCAGCCTTGAAAGCATGGCGGGAGCGATTGAAAAGACCCGTGAATGGGTTTGTATTTGAGCCAGATTCATTGGGCGCGCGACCTGATTCCTTTGCGATTTTGCGTTTTACCAAAGGAGTCCGTTTTTTGGATTCGCTAAAGGGCGGGAAGTTGGATAGTGTAACGGCTCAGATATCACGGATAGATTATGGCAGGAAGGTGAAATACAATTACCGCGACCCGTTTGATCCTTACAACAATCAAGTTTTTTATCGTCACGGTCAGGGGAAGTTTTGGTTTTTCGGCTTGGGGATGATTTTGTTGGTGGTAATTATGTATTTCCGGGCGGCCTATCCCAAGCAGTTTGAATTAAGGATAAAGGGGATATTTAACGGGTATTACTTTAATGAGTTGGTCAACGATCGAACGGTAACCCAGTATAGTGGTGGGGCAGGCGTGGTGTTTGTTTTGTCGCAGGCTGTGTTTTCTGCTGGCGCGATGCTTTATATGATTTTTGGCGGGTACTTACAGCTCAATAACTTTTGGGTATTCATCTTGTTTTACTTGGCCGTGTTGGGCGGTGTGATGGGTTTGCAAGCGATTCAGTTTTTATTTGCTTCCAGTGTGCACATGGAATCGATGATGAGACGGTTGATCCAAAGGCAGTATAACGTGAACTTTGTGCTTGCTCTAATCTTCTTTCCTTTGTTCTTGGTGACGTATTACAACGGGTATAAATTTGGCGATGCTCCTTTGGCAGATTGGGTTTCGTTTATGTTGGTATTGTGGATTGTGATACGCTCTATATTGTCGTTTGTGGGCTTGTTTCAAGATAGGCAATTGAATTTCCTTGCATTTTTGTATTTTTGCACCCTAGAAATACTTCCGTATACGGTCTTGTTTGCTAGCATATCCAGAATTTAACTATGTCCTCAGCAGAACGCGAACTCAAAGTCAAGAGCATATTGATTACTCAGCCACAACCGGAGGCGGGGAAAAATGTGTATGAAGACTTCGTGAAGAAGTACAAGTTAAAAATTGATTTTAGGTCGTTTATTCACATTGAGCCGATGGCACCGCGTGACATTCGCAAGCAGAAAATCAACTTTTTGGATTTTACGGCCATCATTTTTAATTCTCGCAATGCGGTAGATTATTTTTTCTCTTTGGCAACGGAGATGAAGATCGAGATGCCAGCGGATACCAAGTATTTTTCTATCAACGAAGGGGTTTCCAATTACGTGCAGAAGTACATCGTACCTAGAAAGCGGAAGATGTTTTTTGGCAAGGGTACGGAGGCTGATTTTCTCACTTTGTTTAACAAGAATCACAGCACGGAGAAGTTTTTATTTCCTTGCAGCGATATTCGTAAGCCCAGTATTCCTGCTCATTTTGCGCAGTTGGGATACAATTTTACGGAGTGCATTATTTATAACACGGTGAGTAGTGATTTGAGTGATTTGGCGGATGTTTTTTACGATATTTTGGTGTTTTTCTCACCAGCTGATATCAAGAGTTTGTACGATAACTTTCCTGATTTTGTGCAGAACACCACGCGGATTGCAGGGTTTGGTAGCAGCACACAGCAGGCGATTGCGGAGCACAATTTGATTTTGGATATTGCGGCGCCAGCGCCTGGGATTCCAAGTATGTTGGCGGCGTTAGAAGAGTATACTTCTCGGGTTAACGGGAAATAATCTACACGATTTATTAGAATTTTTGTATTTCGCCTAGCCAGGCGATGAATTCGCGTTGTTTTTTGGTGATGAAGAGGGTGAGCGGTCCACCGTCTTTGATTTTGAGGGTTTTGGTGATTTCCGAGGTTGCGATTCCGCAGGATCTTGGGGTGATATTGAGTTGGGTGATTTGTAGGTTTTTGAGTTGTTGTCCGATTTTTCTTAGGCTGCCGTGGAATTCGTTTTGTACCAAGAGGCAGCGGCCGAAGGCCGCTGGAATCTCCCGCTGGGTGTGGAAGAAGCCGGGGTTGGGCGTGGCAGCAAGGAGGTGAAAGCGTTGCGAGATGGTGGTGTGGAGAGAGGATGCGAATATGGCGGGTGATGGTTCCCAAAGCAGCGGACCTGCATTTATCGACAAAGCGTCCATGCGTAATTCTGAAAATCGTAGCCCCAAAATATTTTTATCTGATTCAGATTTATCAGGTATTTCTTTTGCCGACGATTCTTTGGGCTCAGTCACATCTGTTGATGAATTTTCTGCAACATTTTTCGTGGTAATCTCAATGCAGTCAATCATCGGCACGGAAGATCTGTCCTTGCTGGGGTCTACCAAAACCAGAATCTCCTTGGCTTCGTTTTTGTAACCAATCGACATGATTTCCGTATGGCAATCGAAATGGTTGAAAATCCAATGGGGGTCGGTCATCGGACTTAGTTTGATAAGCCACAATTTGCCCACGGCGCCATAAACTTGGATTAAAAAAAAAATATTGGGTAAATAATCTTCCGCCTGAAATGATTTCCTAGCACCTTGAGGTCTTCGGTCTGGATCTACGTACACTAAGTCAAAACGCGCGTCTGAATTCGCTTCTAGCCAAATTTCGGCGGTCGATTCCAATCGGGTAGCCTCAATGCCTAGTCTTGTCCAATTGTATCGAACAACCGCATTCAACGATTCGTCTGGATCGAGGCTTAAAACTGTGCTGCCACTTTTGCTCCAAGCCCAATCGTCGATGCCCAACCCGCCCGTCAACGACAAAATCTTGTTCGCCGGAAAATTTAAGGCCTTCCATTGTGCGATGATTTCCGAAGTACACTGCTCAAAGCCTTTCTGGGTGACAACGCATCGAGCGGAAAAATGCTGAGGAAGTTTGAGTTGGATCTTGGCCAATAAGGTCCCTGTAGAATGAATTATTGGGTGCTCCGCATCGCGGTTTTGGCCTTTTTTGTTGAGTTTATTTACATGATTGTCCTTATTCTCGTACAGTTCGTCTATCCGATGCGAAAAGTCCGGTGGAAATGGATTTATTTTGTATTCGTTAACAATCATGAAGAAAGCAGCAAATCTAATCGCAATTGCCCTATTATTGGGTGTAGTTTTTACCAGTTGTGGAGCACGTAAGCAGGACCGTTGTCCTGAAGTAGGAATGAAATCCACTTCCGTTAGGAAATAATATGAATCCCAATTGGCAAGAATTGAAAGCGGTTGGGGAACTCCCCGGAATCGTTTTAAAGTCTGCTGAAAGGCCGCAAGTGCTGTTTAAACACAGTACCCGTTGTTCAATTAGTACGATGGCGTTGAATCGTTTGATGAAATTGGACGATGCGTTTTTTGCGCAAGCCGATTTTTATTATTTGGACTTAATCGCCCATAGAGATGTGTCGGCCGCAATCGCCGATACCTTTGATGTACATCATGAATCGCCTCAACTGGTGGTGGTTATCAATGGGGAAGCGACCTATGATGCATCGCACATGGAAATTAATGTCGCCGAATTGCTGACAGAAACTGCCGCAAACTCCTAACTCAAACACCATGAAACTTTCCTGCAGCGTGGGTGAAATTCGCATCGTCAAAAAAACGGTGACGGATGCCGACCTCGCTACCTTCGAAACAGGAAATGTGCATCCTTTTTATAGCACTTTTGCCTTGGGTAGGGACGTAGAATGGGCTTGTAGGCAGTTTGTGCTAGAAATGAAAGAGGAAGACGAAGAGGGGATTGGCACATTTTTAAACATCACGCATAAATCGCCTGCCTTGTTTGGCGATGAGGTCGAAATCAGGGCCACATTAACGGAATTGGAAGGGAATACTGTGAATTGCTCCTTCGCCGTCATGGTATCAGATCGATTGGTGGCGGAAGGATACCAAGGCCAAAAAATCCTGAAAAAAGAAAAGGTGCAGCGTTTGATCGACCAGATTCGGGCCTGAACTATTAATTTCGCTACCTTTGAGGTGGAAGTATGGCAGTGAAAGACAATAGAAAGCGTGTAGATGTATTGAACCGTAAAGCCGGTTTCAATTTTCACATCGAACAGCGTTATGAAGCGGGGATGGTCCTATGGGGCGGAGAAGTTAAATCCATTAGAAATGGCAATGTGAACATGGGCGATGCCTACTGTGTTTTGGAGGATGGTGAAGTGTATCTGTTGCACATGCATATTTCTGAGTTTAAGCAATCGAGTTACAATGTTCATGAGCCGATGCGACAGCGGAAGTTGCTATTGAATAAGCAGGAGATTAAAAAAATCGAGGGGAAGATTAAGACCAAAGGGTATACGTTGTTTCCAATTCGATTGTACGAAAACGATCGTGGAATACTGAAGTTGGAAATTGGGATGGGTCAGGGAAAAAAGACGTTCGACAAGCGGGATGATTTGAAAGAGAAAGACATCGCCCGAGAGATGCAACGCAGTAAAATTTAGTCGATTTTAATAAACTGGGTCCGATAGTGGGCTCGTTCTTGGGTTGAATCTGTGATGGATTCTGCGAAATACATACCCGAGGAAAGCGCTGCCACATTAATGATAATTTCATTTCCGGCATTGGTGTGGGTGGTGAAAATGATTCTCCCTGTTGCATCAATGATGTTCCAGTCCATGGATTGGGTGGCTAGGCCTAGATTGATTTCGTGGTTTGTTGGGTTGGGAGAGGCCTTGATTGTACGCAGTGTTTTGGCGGAGTGTGTTCCCACTTTTATGGGTGCTGGGATATACGGTTGATGGACAACAGCCAATGACTCGAAACAGGGGGGCCAAGCAAGAAGCTCGTCCGCGGATTGTTTTGCTATCATCACATGATCTGCACTTAGGTTTGCGACGCTCGCCGGGCCTTTGTAAAAACGACCTACAGTATTTAACTTTCCTTTACTTGTGGCAATGCCTTTTCTGCCCCAAAATACCATTTGTACATCCGGATTACCAAATGGTCCAACTATCAGAGAGTCTGTGTTAAGGCCAATGGGCGCGAATCGAGACTTCATTTGAGAAATCGTAGATTGCGAGAATGTGGGGTAGCTTACCAGTGCGACGTAATCACCATCGGTGATTCCGTTGATGATGGAATCGATGTGCTTGCCATCAGAAAGCGTAAAGCTATAATACACCTGAGAATCTTTGGGGAAGCCAAAAGCCGTTCCGTAGCGTCCGGATGGGCATTTTGGGATTACGCCAGCCGAGGTGGGAAGGAAAGTACTTTGGTCAAACACTACCATTATGAATAAGTTCTGGATGGTTCCGTATTTCTGACACATGTCTTGGTGGAGATTATACCATGCCTGAGATCGGAAATGAATGCCACTGGTGGCCGAATGAGAATTGAGGTAAACGCGCTTATAGTCACATTTTGCACCTTTGGGTAATACGGGTTCTTCGCCGTCTGCGACGAGGGAATCGTGGTAAAACATGATGCA
>CAMBTR010000017.1 GCA_945870885.1 Chryseobacterium gleum
TGGGTGCCACCGGATTGGTGGGTACGAAAATGTTACAAATTCTGGAGGAAAGAAATTTTCCTGTTACAGAACTTTTACCTGCTGCATCAGCCAATAGCATTGGAAAAAGCATCACTTTCATGGGAAAGTCGATTCCCGTGATTACTCTAGACCAAGCTGTTGCCGCCAAACCCGATATCGCATTGTTTAGTGCTGGCGGAAGTGTTAGCTTGGAATGGGCGGCAAAATTCGCGGACAATGGAACGGTGGTCATCGACAATTCAAGTGCTTGGCGCATGGACCCAAACGTACCTTTGGTGGTTCCCGAGGTAAACCCAGATGCCATTTTACCCTCGCACAAAATTATTGCAAACCCCAATTGCTCAACCATCCAAATGGTGGTCGCACTGCAACCTTTACATCACAAGTTTCAATTGAAAAGGGTTGTCGTTAGCACCTATCAAAGCGTTACAGGTACAGGTCAGAAAGCGGTTCAGCAGATGTTCGATGAGCGCGCTGGCATCACTCCCGATCGGGTATATCCGCATCCAATCGATTTAAATGCGCTGCCTCATATTGATGTTTTCATGAACGATGGCTATACCAAAGAAGAATGGAAAATGATGGTAGAAACCCGCAAAATCATGGGACTTCCGGAACTAAAAATCACTGCCACAACCGTAAGAATTCCTACGGTGGGCGGACATTCTGAGAGCATTAATGCGAGTTTTGAAAATGCCCTAACGGTGCGCGAAATCAAAGAAATTTTGAGCGATGCTCCAGGTGTTACCTTGCAAGACAACCCAGAAAAATTTGAATATCCGATGCCATTGAACAGCCACGACAAAGACGATGTTTTTGTGGGTAGAATCCGGATGGACGAGAGTGAGAATAACACAATTAACATGTGGGTAGTGTCCGATAATCTTAGGAAAGGTGCCGCCACAAATGCGATTCAAATTGCTGAATTATTGATACAAAAAGGCTGGTTCGATGCCTAATTGAAGAGAATTTCTGATTGATTCCAACTTTTTTCATGCCTCTTTGTTAATCTAATCATGCTAGTGCAAGAAAACGAAGAATTAAACGCTCCAGACAACCGCCCTTTGGTCCTCAAGGATGCTGTTTATCAAGGTGAAATGCACAATGCACCCTACGCAATCAGTGTCAGTTCGCCCAAAATCGAACCGATCGACAAGCGATTAATGGTGGCAAACGCCCATGAAAGCATGCAGCATCAGGCCGAGCAACAAATTACGATGCTTCGCAAACAAGCCCAACTTTTGATTAACCAGGCCAAAGAAATCGAAGCGCGAGTTGAAATGTCGCATGCGATTTACAAAGCCGACCTCAACTTTGAGCCTATCATCCACGGAATTTATCACTTGTACCAAAAAGATGATGGTACTCAAGTTTTAAGTATGATTGCGCCATACGAATGGGGTAAATCAGCAGCCTTTCACACCTATTTGCATACCGTGAGATTGCTAGCGGATCGCACTTGGGAAATTTTGGCTTAAGGTTATTTGATACCGCGACCCGCCCAACGCTCTAATAATTTTTCGATATTAACCTCGATGGGCATCAACCGCTTTGCGGACAGAACCCTTAGAAAGCAGCAGCTCTTTGGCTTCGGACTCATTTAAACCCGTTTCTTCCATCACCATTCTCGTACCTCTTTCGATCAATTTGTGATTGGTAAGCTGCATGTCGATCATTTTATTTCCTTTCACATGTCCCAACCGAATCATCACGCTGGTAGTAAGCATATTAAGGACCATTTTTGTCGCCGTGCCCGCTTTCATCCGTGTACTTCCGGTAACAAACTCAGGACCCGTCTCGATTTCCACGCAGATATCGCAGTCGGCAGCCATCGCACTATTTTTATTACAAACTACGGCACCCGTTGCGATGCCATTTGTTTGGCATTGGCGCAGAGCGCCAATGACATAGGGAGTGCGGCCGGAGGCCGCAATACCCACCACAACATCCCCCGCACCAATATTGTATTTCTCTAAATCGCGATACCCCTGCTCAAAATCATCTTCTGCAAATTCCACCGCCTTGCGAATCGCGGAATCACCGCCAGCAATCAATCCAACGACTTTATCAAAGGGAACACCGTAGGTAGGCGGACATTCACTGGCATCCACAATACCCAGTCGACCTGATGTGCCGGCACCCAAATAAAATAACCGCCCACCCTTGCTCAATCGATCATAAATCAATTCACACAATGCGGAAATTACGGGCAGTTCATTTGCAATTCGGGCATGACATAAAGCATCCTCTCGGTTAATACCCGTCACTAAACTCAAAAAATCTTGCTGCTCTAAATGGGAATGATTGGAACTGGATTCTGTATGCATTTATACAAAAGTATCGGTTTGATAGCGATCACACAAAAAATGAATCCACTCTTGATACATCACCTCTGGCATCACACGAGGAAATTTACTTTGTCCGCCCAACTTTCCTTTCGACTCCAAGAAATCCATAAAGTCCGACTCGGGCAAAACATGCATTTGCATCGTCTTCAAAACATGCTGTCGTTCCGTGGCATAATCATCATTCAACACGCAAAGATGCTGATCCAAAATCGACCTTAACTGCTCTGTATCGGGCTTAACCTGACCTGTAGGGTAAGAAACATACCAACGATGTCCCATTTCTCCGTTAGGCAATTTTAACCCACGGACACAATATTCAGAAATCGGCGAATTTAAATCTCTTCCCGTTAATTCGGTGCCCTGATTCATGTTCTCCACGCTCAAATGCTCCCCACACAAACTCAAATACTGCTTTGTTCTGCCGGTAATCTTAATCTCACAAGCATCCACATTGGTAAACTGAATGATATCACCAATCAAATAGCGCCAGGCACCGGCGCAAGTACTAATTAAAATGGCGTAGTTAACACCCTCAACAACTTCGTCCAAATCCAATGCTTTTGCACCGGGCTTAACATCGCCAGTCTCGTCAAAATTCTCCTCATTAAAAGGAATAAACTCAAAATAGGTATTGTTTCTAAACACCAACCCCATTCCAGAGGCGTTTATTTTTGTTTGCGCTGCCACAAAGCCTTCACTACACAAATACGATTCAATATAATGGATGGGATGGCCCATCATGGCCTCTATCTGACTCTTATATGGCGTGATGGAAATCGCTCCCCACGTATAAACACTTAAGTGAGGCCATATTTCATGAATGTTATTTAACTCATAACGCTCGATGATTTTTTCTAACAGCATCTTCACCCAAGACGGAGCCCCTGCAATCATCGCTACATCCCAATTGGGCGCTTCGTTAACCATGGTTTCTACCTTGAGATGCCAATCACGCTCACGTTTGATCTCCTCCGTAGGCACTGCAAAATGATCAAACCAAAAAGGCAAATTTGCCACGGAAATACCACTCAAATCACCGCTATATTTCTTGCCATCGTAGTTTAGGTCGGTACTTCCGCCAATCATCAAATAATGTTTGGTGAAAAAGTCCTTTGGGATATCGCTTTTGGCTGCCGCAAATAATTGGCGCCTACTCGCACGAAAAATCGACTTTAATTGAGCATCCGTAACCGGAATGAACTTACTCGCCCCTTGTGTGGTACCTGAACTCAAAGCAAAATATTTGGGCGATCCTGGCCAGGTAATATCGGATTCTCCGTTGTATTCCCGTTGCCACCAGGGGTGCATCACATCATAACTCGCAATAGGTACTTTTAATTTAAACTGTTCAACAGTATCTGCATGCATCAAAATACCATCAAAATCGTATTCTTGACCGTAGGCAGTATTTTTTGCTTTGTAAAGTAATTTTTTTAGCGTTGCGTCTTGCCATTTTTGAGCACGAGCCCTTTTGATCACCAAGATATCTGTAACGTTCTTTGCCCGATCAAACAAGTGAGTTAAAAAGTCTTTAGTAGCCGACATAATAAATTAATGTGGGATTCATATTACAAAAACCAAGCCATCCTGCTCAATACCGCATATAAATCGCGAACTTTGCAAATATTACTATGGCAGACGGACTAATTCAGGAAATACGTGACAAGTGGTTACAGATAATCGCCTTTGTGGAGGAGAATTTTGATAAAAAACCCGATTTAAATGCCATTTTGTTTCTCATTGGCGTTAGAGAGTTGGGCGAATTGAGAGATACGCCTTTCTCAAAAGAAGAAAAGGTACATTTAATGCACATCGCAACATGCAAAATTTTAAGCTATTCAGGTTATTATGAGCACGTTGGATCTGATCAAAATGGCTGGCCCGCTTGGCAAAATATCATTCCCTTGCCAAACTTGGGGTACTTAGAGCAAGAGAATTTGATCCGACAACACATTGTGGAGTATTTTGAAAATGAAGAAATAATTCAGTTTCATTAAGCAAATTGGTAATTTCCAGCAAAAAACTTAGTTTATTTGAATTACGATGATGAAATATGCTTTGATGCTTCCCATTATTCTAGCATTTGTTAGTTGTAGCAACACCACAGAAACAAATGTGGTAGATAGTGCAATAAATGTGGTTGAGACAGATTCCGCAGATTACAGTGATTCAACTGCGGCAGCGGAATGGCCAAGGGTGGTTTTCAAAACCACTGCTGGAAATTTAACCCTAGCACTTAACCCCGAGCAAAAAGAACATACCCAGAATTTCTTAAAATTGGTAAAATCTAAATTTTATAACGGTCAACTTTTTCACCGCGTAATCAAAGATTTTATGGTTCAATCGGGCGATCCTAAATCTGTAAATGCAAGCCCCACAGCAATGATTGGCGACGGTGGCCCAAACTATACTGTACCGAGTGAAATCAAACCAAATTTATATCATTTCAAAGGAGCATTGTCGGCCGCTAGGCAGAGCGACGATGTTAACCCGATGAAAAGGAGCAGCGGTTCACAATTCTTTATCGTTACAGGCACTCTGGTAGATGAACTTCGCTTAAAACAATCTATGGAGGCCGTGGCCTTTGAAAACTTCAAACAAGACCCCGCCAACCGAGAAACGATTTTAAAAGGTCAAGCCCTAGATCAGTCAGGAAATATGGCAGCCATGCGAGAATTGGAGACAGAAGTTCAAGCAAAAATGCAACCCATCATCGATGAATTATACGCAAAAATGCCATCAGACGTAAAGCAGCGATACGCCAAATGGGGAGGCGCACCAAGTTTGGATAACAATTACACCGTTTTTGGAAAATTGGTATCTGGATATAATGTACTTAGTGCAATTGAAAACGAACCCACAGGAAGCGCAGACCGCCCCAAAAAGGATGTCAAAATTATTGAGGCTTTCATTCAAGAATAATTGAATCGTAAAAGTTCCTATAAAATCAATAAATCAATTCATTGGCCCAAAAACCATCGATAATAATATAGATTAATTTCATTTTGAGATTTTTCTGAATTGTAGTATATTTGCAGCACTTTCCGATAAACTTTAGGAAGGGGACAAGCCAAAAGCAGTCCCCTTTTTTGTTGACTATGGCAAACCTCGCAAAGAATCTAACCGACCTAGTAGAACAGGAAGCTCCCCTGTTTGGATTGTTCTTGGTAGCACACACTATCAGTCCCGCCAAGCTTTTCCAATTTTACATGGACAGTGAAGAAGTATTATCAATGAAATCGATCACCGATTTTACCAGACATATCTCTGAGAAAATTGATGACTCCGATCTCAGCGATGAAGCCTTCACCTTCGAAATTTCTTCTCCTGGTGCCGAAAGACCGCTTACCAATCGCAAACAATATGGAAAACATATCGGCCGTTCGTTCGATTTTGTTACCTCCGAAGGACTTGTGAGTGGCAAATTGGTCGAAATCAACGAAAATAACATGTTCCTCATCGAACAAACAACCAAAGAAAAAGGTAAGAAAGCCATTACCCAAATCATAGAAGTCCCTTTTGAAAACATTCAATCTGCAACCATCATAATCAGTTTCAAATAATATGAAAGTCAAGGCAAAAGATCTAGGTATCAACCTTGTGGAGAGTTTCTCCGAATTTAAGGAGTTTAAAAACATCGACCGCGCCACAATGATGCGCGTTTTGGAAGACGTGTTCCGCAACATTCTGAAAAAGAAGTACGGCAATGATGCCAATTTCGACATCATCATCAACACAGAAACAGGTGACATAGAAATGTATCACCTACGCCTGATTGTTGAAGCCGGTGAAGTAGAAGATGAAAGCCTTCAAATCGCGGTGGAAGATGCCCAAAAATTAGAACCCGACTATGCAGTGGGTGAAGATTGTATTCAGCAAGTTTTCTTGGACGATTTCGGACGTCGTAGCATCTTAAATGCTCGTCAAGCCCTCATGAGTCGTATCATCGAACTTGAAAAAGACGAACTTTTCAAAAAATACAAAGACAAGCGTGGTGAAATCATCACCGGCGAAGTTTATAATGTTTGGAAACGTGAAATTATGGTACTTGACGATGACGGCAATGAATTGTCGCTTCCGAAAGACCACATGATTCCTCGCGATATGTACAAAAAAGGCGATACCCTCCGCGCTGTAATCCATGAAGTGGATATGGATAAAGGGTCGCCAAAGATTGTCCTTTCTAGAACCTCTCCAGAATTCTTGGAGCGTTTATTTGAATTGGAAGTCCCTGAAATCTTAGATGGTTTGATTACTATCAAAAAGGTTGTCCGCGAACCCGGTGAGCGTGCCAAAGTAGCCGTTGAAAGCTACGATGATCGCATCGATCCAGTGGGCGCTTGCGTAGGTGTAAAAGGTGCTCGTATTCACGGTATCGTTCGTGAGTTGCGCAACGAAAACATCGACGTGATCAACTTTACAACCAACACCAATCTTTATATCCAAAGATCGCTTCAACCCGCCGCGATTTCTCGCATAGAATTGAACGAAGAGAAAAACACTGCCGATGTATTCCTAGAGGCCGACCAGGTTTCTTTGGCCATTGGTAAAGGTGGACATAACATCAAATTGGCTGGCAAATTGTGCGGCTACCAAATCGAAGTGTACAGAATGGCCGCCACAATTTCCGATGAGGATGATGTGGATTTGGATGAATTTTTGGATGAAATCGATACTTGGATCATCGAAGAATTCAAGAAAATTGGTTTGGATTCCGCGAAATCTGTCATCAATGCCACAGTGGAAGATTTGATGAGAAGAACTGAATTGGAAGAAGAAACCATTATCGAAGTACAAAAGATACTTCGCGTAGAATTCGAAGACTAATTAACCATCAGCAAAGCCCCGTGAACCCCAAGGACACGGGGCTTTGAATAAGAAATAGTGGCGAACACATTGTTCAAAACGCAAACCTTGGGAATTATTGTCAATAGAACTAATTTTGAAAGAAAATATGGCGGAATACCGTTTAGCGAAAGTAGCCACAGAATTGAATCGAAGTTTTCAAGCACTTGCCGATTTGTTAAATCAGCAAGGCTTCGATGTCATGCCCAAGCCAACAACTAAAATCACCGAAGATATGTATCAAGCATTACTTCGGGAATTCTCTGCAGACAAAGCTGCAAAGGATGAAGCCAAGTTGTTGAAAAGCAATCGCGATCCAAAACCCGCGGCAGTAATTCCAGTTGCAACAAAGCCCACACCAGCAGTGGAGGTATTGGCCACAGTAGAACCCAAAGCTCTAACACCAGAACCCATTCCTCAAGAGAAAATGGCTTCAAAATTGGAGGAGTTGGCAGGTCCAAAAATTTTAAGGAAAATCGACATCGGTAAGAACAAGACCGTTGAAACGTCTCCAGTAAAAAAAGAAACACCTGTTAAAGAAGTAGTGTCGAAACCTGTGGTTGTTGAAAAACCCATAGAAGTTCCTCCTGTTGTTGAAGCTCCGTCAACGCCTGTTGTTGCAGTTGAAGTCGCAGCCCCGGTGGTTGAAACACCAGCAGCCCCGGTGGTTGCCCCGGTTGCTGAAACGCTGGAAGACGACGACGTTGAAAAAATCAATACCAAATTCGAAACCCTCTCGGGTCCAAAAGTATTAGGAAAAATAAACCTTCCAACGCTTGCACCAACAGGTGTAAAGTCTTTGGCTGGTGAAGCCCGCGACGAACTACGCGAAAAACGCAAACGCAAACGCAAACAAGCTGGCACAGAAAAAGTGGCAGTGCAAGAACGCGTTCAGATTGCAGCACGCACAGCTACCCCAGATCCAAATCGCCCAGCGCCGAAAGCTGAAATCACCAAGGAAGCCGTGCAACAAAAAGTGCGCAATACCATGGGGCAAATGGGAAATGCCGGTAAAACGCGTGGCATGAAGCAAAAGATCAAAGCCCGTAACAAAGAAGTACGTGCCAATGATCGCCGCGAAACCAACATCCGTAAAGAAAAGGAAAGTAAAATCCTTAAAGTAACCGAATTCCTTACAGCAAACGAATTGGCAACTATGATGAATATCAACGTAACCCAAGTAATCTCTACTTGTTTTATGTTGGGTGTTGTAGTTTCAATCAACCAGCGTTTGGATGCCGAAACCATTCAAATTGTATCAGACAATTTTGGATTTGAAGTAGAATTTGTTGATGCAGAATCTCAAATCGAAGCTGCAGATAACGAAATGGATAACGAGGCAGATTTGTTGCCGCGAGCTCCAATCGTTACCGTAATGGGTCACGTTGACCACGGTAAAACGTCTCTTCTGGATTATATCCGTAAGGCAAACGTAATCGCAGGTGAGGCAGGGGGAATTACCCAGCACATCGGAGCTTACGAGGTTTCTCTAGCAGACGGTAAAAAGATTACATTCCTTGATACTCCAGGTCACGAAGCGTTTACCGCGATGCGTGCAAGGGGTGCTAAGGTAACAGATATGGCCATCATCGTAATTGCTGCAGACGATTCTGTGATGCCGCAAACTCGTGAAGCCATCGCCCACGCGCAAGCAGCAAACATCCCTATGGTGTTTGCCTTTAATAAAATTGATAAAGAAGGTGCCAACGCAGATAAAATCCGCGAACAGCTCTCCGCATTGAATATCCTCGTTGAAGATTGGGGCGGTAAATTCCAGTGTCAAGAAATCTCAGCGAAAAAAGGTCTTAACGTAGACAAACTGCTCGAAAAAGTTCTTTTGGAAGCAGAAATGATGGACCTAAAAGCCAATCCAAACAGAAGGGCCAAAGGAACAGTAATCGAAGCTACACAGGAAAAAGGAAGAGGTATTGTTTGTAGTATGTTGGTGCAAACAGGAACACTTCACGTGGGAGACCACGTAGTTGTTGGACCTTACTACGCCAAAGTACGTGCACTTTATAATGAAAGAGGCGGAAAAATCGACAATGCACCACCAAGTACACCAGTGAAGATGCTAGGATTCTCCGATGCGCCTACAGCCGGTGATGCCTATGTGGTATTTGCCGACGAAAGCGAAGCGAAAACATTGGCTAACAAGCGCTTACAGTTGGTTCGTGAACAAGGAATCAGAACGAAACGACATATTACATTGGATGAAATCGGCAGACGTTTGGCGGTTGGAAACTTTAAGGAATTGAAGTTGATCGTGAAAGGTGATGTGGATGGTTCAGTGGAAGCTTTGGCGGATTCATTGATGAAGTTGACAACGGAAGAAATTGCCGTTACTGTAATTTTCAGCGGTGTAGGTCAGATTACCGAAAGCGATGTATTGCTCGCTTCTGCGTCCGATGCTATTATCGTTGGTTTCCAAGTACGTCCTTCTGCAAAAGCAAAACAAATTGCCGAAAACGAAGAAATCGATATCAGAACCTATTCTGTGATTTATCAAGCGATCGACGAAATCAAATTGGCGATGGAAGGTATGTTAAGTCCTGAAGTGGTTGAGAAAATCATTGGTAACGTGGAAATCCGTGAGGTCTTCAAAATCTCTAAGGTGGGTACAATTGCCGGTTGTTATGTTACCTCAGGTATCATCGAACGCAAAGCAAAATTGCGCGTAATCAGAGACGGTGTTGTTATCCATACTGGAGAATTGTCTTCATTGAAACGTTTCAAAGACGATGTGAAAGACGTAACCAAGGGCTACGAGTGTGGTTTGCAATTGGATCGATTCAACGATATCGAAGTGGGCGATTACCTAGAAATCTTCAAAACTGAAGAGGTGAAACGTAAACTTTGATGATTTTTGGCACAGACATTGCTTTGTAAACAAAAAATAAACAATCATGAAAAAAACACTTACTCTTTTGGCCGCTGTTTTGGCTTTCGTGACTACCAGCTTTGCACAAACTGAAGATGGTGGTATCAAATGGGAAAAGAAATCACACGACTTCGGAACTATTAAAATGGGTCCAAAAGCTGATGTTACTTTCAAGTTCACAAATACTACCAAAGCTCCTTTGGTAATTACTTCAGCAAATCCATCTTGCGGTTGTACTGCTTCTGATTACACCAAAACTCCTATCATGCCCGGTAAAACTGGTGAGGTAACTGCGAGCTACGGTACAGACGGTCGCCCAGGTTTCTTCCAAAAATCAGTAAAAGTAACGTTCGATAACGGGACTACAACCGATTTGATCATCAGTGGTACTGTAAATACAGATACTGCTCCTGCTGGAAAAAGTAACGAATTGAAATAATGAGATTGTCATTGGGTTGGATATTGGGTCTTTGCACACTCCTTATCGGCAGTGCAAATGCTCAAGTAATCACTAGTCCTAACGATGTCAAAGTAAAAAGTAGCAATGCGAGTATCAAGTTTGAAACTACATCGCACAGCTTTGGAAACATCATCGAAGGACAGATTGCACGCTACGATTTTAAATTCGTAAACACTGGAACAGAACCTTTGATATTATCCAATGTTTCTGCCAGTTGCGGTTGCACAACACCCAAATGGCCCCGCGAAGCCCTTGAGCCTGGAAAATCAGCAGTCATCACTGCCGAATACAACAGCCAAGGTCGTCCAGGTACCTTTACTAAAAGCATCTTTGTGAAAAGCAATGGCGGCGATCTTACACTTACCATCTCCGGTAATGTTGTGAAAGAACCCGAAAAGCCACGCTCTCCCATTATTATCAGATAATCTTTAAGACTGGCTTCGGCCAGTCTTTTTTTTCAGAAAGTACAGCTCTCCCTTTAGGAAACCAAGCAGCCCTATATTCAAATTCAACTTTTGAAGCCATGAAAATAAAACAACTATTCAATCGCATTTTGTTGGTGAACTTCATCCTAGTCTTCATGTTTTCCGCAAGCACAGCAATGGGTCAGGAAAAGAATTACAAGCCAGTTGAAGTATTGGGTAAAACCGTTGTTGAAGTAAATGCCAACCTCGGCGACATGGTTGAAGTAGTTTATCTGATTCGCAACAATTCTCTCGACGATTTTTATATTGCCCAAGTTCAAACCGATTGCCATTGCGTGGAAGCCGTCTTCCCAAAATTGGTGCCCCGAAACACCATCGATTCTATCGTAGTAGTGCTCAACACCAACAACATTCCCCCTGGAACATTTACCAAAAAGGCCTATTTGGAAACGCCCGACGATAAAGTTATTGAGTTAATAATTCAAGGCAATATCAAAGTGGTTAGACCCATCGTAAAGCCAGGCACTAAACCCGTTATTTACAAACCCGTTCACATTCGATTGAACAACAGCGAAGGCCCACTTTCCGCAGTTCAGTGGATAAAGACCAACCATGATTTTGGTTATGTTAACGCGCCAGAACCCGCCAGAACAAAGTTTAGAATCGAGAATCTTGGTCCCAAGCCTATAGAGATTATTCTGGTTGAACCCGGTTGTAGCTGCACGATTTCAGATTTTACCAAAGGCGAAATTCTCCCAGGTGAATTTGGTGAAGTCACAGCGGCATTCACTACCAAAGGTGCCTTTGGCTATTTCAAGAAGTTTATTCGCGTCGACTTAAACGACGGTCGGACCTATCAACTTTCGATTACCGGCAACGTAACGCCCGAGTAGTTCAAAGTGCCGCCTGTATGTAAAAAAACGACAGGAAACACGCCCGATTCTTTATCCAATTCCAAAGCATCAGATTCTTTCTGAGCGATTAACCAATCGTTCAACGCAAACAAGGCCTTACCCGTATAAATGGGTTCAAATGCGATGCTGTTTCGAATACTGACCGATTGTACAAAGTCGTTTAGCGCTGGGTTTGACTTGGCATACCCCCCAAATTCATAGCCTTCTAGCATAGATAATTCAACATTATGGCGCTGAGCGAATTCCATTTGCTCTGTCGAATTTTTAAGGACAAGAATCGAATGAACCGCGACTTCGTTTAGTGCCTTATCATTAATCGTTGATTGATCCAGCGCTTTTCGCAGACCCACCGCCGTGGTTCCCGTGGCACTGGCATGAAAAATATGTTCGATGCGTTTTCCGGTTTTTTGCCAATCATCGACCAAATCCTCGAAGCCAATCAAACCCAAAGGTCCACTACCCCCTTCTGCAACCACAAAGACATCCTCTGGCGATAAATCCAATTTGCTCAATACTTGTTCTAGGGCCGCTGTTTTATCTCTGTAAAGGGTTCTTGAAACGCCGTGTAATTCCATCCCCGCACCGCTGGCAATATCTAAGTAGTGATTTTTCATCTCCTCCTCACCGCGTAAAATGCCGATGCACCGCAAACTCGCTGCTTGAGCTGCCACTGCTGTAGCCACCAAATGATTGCTGTAAGCTCCGCCAAATGTGATCAGAATACGTTTGCCTTCGCTTGACATTTGATTCAAATGTCCTATCAATTTCCGCCATTTATTGCCTGAAACGATAGGGTGTATCAGATCATCACGTTGAATCCAAACATCGCCGGCGGGCAAGTGTAACACCTCCAAACCCGGGTGTAAATTGAGTGGCAGTGGTGTCATCGATTGAGCCATTAAAACCCTCAACAATCTGTTTTTGAGAAAAAATTTACAGTCAAACGCAAATCCATGGGGTCCATTTCCAACAAAAATACAATCCAATCCCTATCTTTGTGACATCATTCGGGGTGCCTCCAAAAGAGCGCTGAGATCATACCCGCCAACTTGATCAGGATAATGCCTGCGCAAGGAAATGTCACCGCCCCTTTGGCTGTGCTCCGGATGAAAAAACACTTCATCCATGAAAAAACACCTCATTTTCAATGCGCTTATCTCCCTAATGGGTTTGTCGATCAATACACTTTCCGGACAACAAACCAAAATCAGAGCGAATTCCAATAGCCCCGCAAGTAATTCCAATACTGCACCAATCAATTCCAACAGCGATGCGACCCAATCCGCAACGGTCAATAACCCCGGCGACACTGCCATCGACGTAGAATCAATCGAAGCCGCCATGGTAAATGCCGTGAGCCTAGGTAATCCACGCGGTAATATGAGCAGCGTGATGATCATACAAAAAAAAGACCCTATCAACCAACAAAATTTGGGTCGTGATATTCCCTTCCTCACCCAATCCCTGACCAACGTAATTACTACTTCCGATGCGGGAAACGGCATAGGCTATTCCGGTATACGTGTCCGCGGGTCCGATGCCACTCGCACCAATATCACCATCAACGGAGTCCCCATTAACGACGCCGAAAGTCAAGGAACATTTTGGGTCAACATGCCCGACCTAAGCTCATCCATCAACACCCTTTCGCTCACGAAAGGGGCTGGGCTTTCTACCCATGGTGCGGGCGCCTTCGGCGCCACGCTGGCCATCGGAACAGAAGGAAATAGCCAGGAGCCTTATTATCAGATCGACCAAAGTCTAGGTAGTTACGGAACCTTCAAAACCACCCTCAAAGGAGCCTCAAAACCCATCAAACTATCGAACAAAGAAACCCTTTACATCAACGCCCGACTCAGTGAAATCATGTCAAATGGATTCGTAGATCGCGCAACCTCCAATCTCGTAGGCTACCAAACATCCATCGCTTATGAGAAGAAATCTCTAAAACCGCAGCGCCGACCTACAACCCAATCCACCACGGAGCAACTTTCTGAGAGCGATAAACGACCCAAAAAATACAATTCAAACACTACCCAAATTAAATTCTTAGCCTTCGGCGGACGCGAAACTACCTACCAATCCTGGTGGGGCGTGCCCATCGAAAAGTATAACATGGGCGAAAACGCGGATTCCACCAACCGCGCAGCACTCCAAAATCACTACCTCCGAAATAGCGGTTTCATGGGCGCAACCTACCGCAATGGCATCGATAGTGCCAACCTATTCAACGCAGACCCCAACAAATACAATTATTACACCTACAAAAACGAGGTCGATAACTACCAACAACACCACCAACACCTATACCTCACGCACAATTACACAAGCAAAAAGAACAACCAAAAACAGGTGGCCGCAACCATTTACCACACATTTGGCACCGGCTATTTTGAGCAATTTCGTTATGGCGATGCGTTTTCGAAATACAATATCCGTCCCATCCGAATGGCGGGCGATACCAATTTAACTGTGCTACTGAGCGCTTCCGATTTGGTTCGCAGACGATGGCTAAGCAACAACCTCATTGGCGTGAATCTGCATCATTCGATATCAAGAGACAAAGACTGGTGGATTTTTGGACTGGGCGCCAACCAATATTACGGCAATCATTTTGGACAAGTAACCCAAATTTTGGCGTTGCCAAACCCCTCTTTGTTCAAAACACATGAATACTATCGCGCCATCGGAAATAAATCGGATGTGAACGCGTTCGTGAAATACAATCATAGATTGGCCTTTGGACGATACGATAAAACCCGGGGTAGTTTTTTTGCCGATATGCAATTGCGAAAAGTGAATCACGTGGGGAGCGGGACCGACAACGATCTGCGAAACATCGACTTTAAAGGAAATTTCTTGTTTTTCAATCCCAAAGCAGGGTTCCAATTGCAACATGCAACCCACCATCATATTACAGGATATATTGGCGTGGCTCACCGCGAACCGGCCCGCTCGGATTTCACCGACAACCTCAGTGGCTATGTTCCCCGACCCGAACGCATGATCAATGGCGAACTTTCTTACCTCTCCACTTTCCCGTCGTTGCCAACCTTGAATGGCAAAAGCCAAGACAACCACATCCGCATCAACGCATATTACATGCATTACAAAGACCAGCTCGTGTTAACCGGTGCAGTGAACGACGTGGGCACGCCTTTGCGTAAAAACGTGGATTTGAGTTACCGTCGCGGTTTAGAATTCGAAGGTCAGTATGTGTTGTGGCAAAAAGATGTTTCTTTAGCCAATAATAGCCATTTCAACCGTCATTTTGTTCATTTGATAGGCAATTTATCGCTGAGTCAGAACATCATCCCAAACTCTAAGGTGACTTGGCAGGATTACGGCAGTGGCATTCCGGTGGATACGGTCTACAAAAACGCCCCCATTGCGTATTCGCCCAATATGGTGGCGGCTTTGGGCATACAATCCCAGTTCAAAAAATGGAATGTGACGTGGTTAAGCAAGTGGGTTGGACGTCAGTTTTTGGACAATACGGGCGATGTATCTCGCAGTTTAAACGCTTATAAATTCAGCGAAATGACCGTGAACTACACGCACAAATTCCGGGGCGGCACTTCATTGGCACTCAAAGCGCAGTGCATCAATGTATTCTCTAAACGATATACCAGCAATGGCTACACTTACGGTTACATGTACGGATCCAGAGACATCACCCAGGAGGTTTTCGTGTTCCCGCAAGCCCCCCGCAACTTCTTGGTTGGCCTCACTTGGCGATTTGCGAAGGGGTAGATAGAATATTATTCTCCGCAAATTTGCAGTTAATAATCAAAATAATCACCGCAAGTGCTTATCCGAAAACTCTTTCCAACTT
The DNA here is from genome assembly GCA_945870885.1 of Chryseobacterium gleum. Taxonomy (GTDB): domain Bacteria; phylum Bacteroidota; class Bacteroidia; order NS11-12g; family UBA955; genus UBA955. Next base: position 15,730 of record CAMBTR010000017.1, read on the forward strand.
TGGAGGCAAGTATCAGCCAACGGCATTTTAATGCTCCAGTTGGGTTGGTTGTTTACGCTCGGTTTGATCACCGGAACCATAGGCTTGGTGACCCCCGTTTGTATCCGATCGCGGTACTGAAATGCTAAAATCTTCTCCGCCGTTTTCTGCGCGATGAACTCACGAATGTGCGCATCCACATGCTCCGTGGGATACCATTGGTCCGTATAATGCTGTCCGCCCGCCCAATCAAAACAAGGATTACCCACCGTTCCGATACCCACATCTTCACTCACACCCCGTAGATACGCACCCAACCAACAGTCGCTATACAAACGCTGCACATCCACATACCCCACCTTGAAATCGCCCTTGTTATACTCCTTCTCCCAGCCCGCAAATCGCTTCCGCAAGAAATCCATATTATAATCCATCAACTGCGTCAACTCCTCCCCAAACAACCGATGCGCATGATCAAAATTGGGCATCAACAACACAAACACCACATTCACCTGCTCCTGCTTGCACTTCGCCACAATCGCCTCCAACGCCTGCACCCGCGGATTCTCCTCGTCCAACAAAAACGCAAATTCCTTCAAATAAGCCTCCGCCATGGGCATCACCCGCGCCAAATCCGCATCGCCCGATACCGGCGCATACTGTCGCTGCAAATCCCGCAACCACCATTTCACCGTGTTGTGATTATAAAAGCCCTCACCGTTCAATTTATTACCCTTGTGCGTTAGCCCGTAATGATTTCCTTCCGAATGGTTCGATACCCGATGACTGTCCGACCTCTCCGCACCACCCCCTAACCGCAAATCCCTCGTCCGAAACCATTGCGTCTTGGCCCGCTCCATCTCCCTAGCGTCTCTATTATCGTAATGATGCAAACTCACATACACCCGATTCAACAAAGCCGTTCGATGCGAATAAAAAATCGCCTCCTGCTGATTGCTCGCCTCGTTACCATTAAACATCGCACTCGGACCAAAACTCCGCATATTCACCGTAATCACCACCGTTTTACGTCCCGAATCGGCCCAATGCTCCGGCATCAACCCCAACATCTGCGAAAATAACCCCACATGATACGCGTCGTGCGATACCCCCCTCACCCGATTCTGCGGCAAATACATCTGCAAAAACTCACTCACACTGTACCCAAACGTGTCCGTCCAAGGGTTAAAACTCGTATTCGAACTCTCTCCCAAATACACCACATCACCATTCCCAAAAGCCGAATCCAACTTCGCCGCCATGGGCGAAAATTTCGCGCGCTCCTGCCTATACAAGCCCGAACTCACATACCAGAAATTGGCCACAAAAAACACAACCACACCCACCAAGATTCTCAGCAGCATTTTAGGGGCGATATCCTTCATCCAAGCCATCTCTAAAATTGAAAATAAACAAAAGGATGATTGATCGCGCCGCCCCAAACCCACACAGACACTGCCATCGCCGCGTACATCAACCACCGCAAAGGCTTAGCAAACTTACCCAGCCAAACGTCGGCCCGGTCCTTCATCACCCACAAATCCAACAACAAGAATATACACAAAAAAAGTGGTATTTGCAAACCGTGAGCCAGCGTTGGCGCCGCAATTCCCTCCAATCCATCCAACCTACAGCCAATGTATCCCGGCATCCACAACATCCCAAAAACCTCCGAAGCCTGGTCCATCGTAGCACTCCGAAACCACACCAACGTCATCATGAAAAAGAACCCCGTTTTCACCGTCCTAAACCCATCCCACAATCGCCTGCGCAACGGCAACCGACCCTGGTGATCGTGAATATGTCCGCCCACAAACTCCAACTTCTTGAAAACAAATCGATCAAACAAATACAAAAAACCCTGAGCCACCCCAAACGCAATCATCGTTCCGTTCGCCCCATGCCACAGCCCACTGGTAAAAAACACCAACATCGCCGCCAAAGCCAACACCCATGGACCTCGCTTATTTCCCCCCACCGGAATAAAAATATAATCCCTAAACCACGTGCTCAACGATATATGCCATCGCTGCCAAAATTCAGGTATGCTCTTGGAGATGAATGGCTTGTTGAAATTGTCCATCAAATGAATCCCAAACAACAACGCACTGCCCTGTGCCAACAACGAATACCCAAAGAAATCGGTATACACCTGAAACGTGAAATAAAAGGTCGCCAGCCATGCCTCCGCCTGCGTGTAAGCCGTGTGATCCGAATAAAAAGAATCCACCACTGAAGCCAAATTATCGGCCACCGCAACCTTTAAAAACAACCCGTAAATTACCAACCTCAACCCATTGCGAATGTCCTCCCAACGAGGCGAATATTCCGCAAACAGCTGAGAATGTAACTTGCCAAAACGCTCGATCGGACCGGCAACCAACTGCGGAAAAAACGACACATACAGCATAAATTTAGGCAAATTGCGCTCCGCCTTCTCCTGTCCGCGATACACATCCACCACATAGCTGATGCTCTGAAACGTATAAAATGAAATCCCCGCCGGAATGGTGTATTTACCCAGTTCAACAATCCATGCCGTAGCGTTGTGATCGCTCATCCATCGCACCATCGCAGAATCGCCCAAGGCAAAGTCCAAGTACTTGAACATAAACAACATGGTGAGGTTACTGCCGATGCTAAACCACAGCCAAAACTTCTTCCAGCCCAGTGAACCATCCTGCTCCACCCGCATGCCACACCACCAGTCAATCACCGATGTAAGCATCATCAACCCAGCAAACTCAATCTTCCAATACCCGTAAAAAAAATAACTCGCCAGCAACAACCAAATCCAACGCTGCTTGGCCGGCAACACAAAGTACGTGAGCCATACCAAAGGCAGGAAAAACCAATATATGACTGAGTTAAACAGCATCCGCGGTCGCGAATATACGCTATTGAATCATCAACTTGGACGAATAAACCGTGCCTTGTTTTGATGTAAACTGAATCCAGTACTGACCTTCAGCCAAATCGACAACGTTCACTGACTCTCCCGCCGCAATCGATTTTTGCAATACAACTCTACCCACGCAATCGATCACTGATACTTCGCCACTCATCCCCTCTGCATCCTTAAAGCCAAGTTGGACAGAACTTTGCGACGGATTCGGATACACTTGCATCTGCCCTTTCGATACCAATTCTTCAGCGCCCGCACTTCCACCCAAAATCTGTTTAGCATAGGGATTTGCGATTTTCTTATCCGTATAAACGCGATACTCACCCGCCGCCAATGTAATCACCATCGAAGCACCGGAAACCTTTATGCTATCCCCAGTTAAATAATTATACCAATACCCAGTGCGGGCAAAACCTACCGAAGCACTGCTGGATGTAACATCAAAATTGCCAATCACAACCGTATTCATATTGCTGTGATTGAGGGTCAAAATTTTATAATTCCCGCCACTGGAAAAATTGTAACTGTTGGGCGACGATACCTCGGTATAGTTTCCTTTTAGCTGCGCGATGGATGCGATTTTGAATTGATTTTTTCTACGAACCGCGTCAGACGTCCAATAGTCCCATCGAACGGGCTTATTAGACAAACGACAACCGTCTTGAACCGTAACGCCATCTTCACACGTGTTGATGCTATAATCGTAAGCGAGCTCATCAAACTGCCAAATCATTTTCGGACCCGGCGTAGCAATCGCAAAGGCATAGGCCAAACCCACCCGAGGCACGTAAACATTGGGATCCTTTACTGAATACCCAGTGGTAGAATTTCCGAAAATTTTGCACTTATAACCCATTCTTTCCTCGTCGTGACTGGAGATGTAACCCACCAAATTTCTCTGTGCTGACGATCGTTTTTTCGCATCGATGCCGTAACCAAAGTCGCTATTACTGAAACCCATTCCAGCCTCGTTGGCATTGAAATTCCCATTGCCCCAAAGCATCATTCCCTTGGCCGACAATGTCTGTTCCTCGTTGTTATCCGCGAAGTGCTCCATGATGCAATACGCACCTGGCGATTTCGACTGAACCCAATTGTAGTAATCGGTGAGAATATCAACCCGACTTTGATCGTACTGGGCCATCTTATTCATATCATTAATCGTGTTGGTTTGGGTAAATCCTTTGCTCAAATCAAAGCGAAAGCCATCCACATGAAACTCTTCTAAAAGATACGCCAGCGACCGTTTTACATAATATTTGGTGGCTTGGGATTCGTGATTCATATCGTAGCCCACATTAAATGGATGTTTTGCATCCGCATTCAGATAAGGGCTGTTCCCCCAAGGTTTTCCGGTGGTAGCATCCCAATAAAGTACATTAACGGATGCCGAGCCAAATACATGATTATAAACAACATCCAAGATTACGGCGATGCCATTTTGGTGACAAGCATCAACCAACGACTTCAATGCCGCGCGGTTACCGTAGTATTTGTCGATGGCCATCTGACTCGCAACATTGTAACCCCAGCTCAAATTTCCTTCAAACTCGCAAACAGGCATCAATTCTAGCGCTGTGATTCCCAATCGCTTTAAATACGGAATTGAATCTTGCAAGGCCTTAAACGTTTGGGCTTTTGTAAAATCACGGGTAAGACATTCGTAAATCAGCAATTTATCGGTCGCGGGTCGTTGGAAATTCATCTTCGACCATGAAAAAGGAGGTTGAGCGGTTTGCAAAACACCAACATACCCTTGGGTTTTATTCTTGGGGTAATATTTCATGTTGGGGTAATTGGCGGCGGGGATAAACGCATCGTCCCACTCGTGTAACATTAACGTCGCAAAGGGATCCGCCACGCGAATGCTGCCATCCACCCAAAATTGATAGCCGTATTCAACGCCTTTTTTTAATCCGGTGATTTTCTTCCACCAGATGCTCTTGGCCGATGAATAGTTCATGAAATACGATGTATCCGGGGCCCAATTGTTGAAATCTCCAATCAGGTAAACATAATTTTTATAGGGGGCATAGAACAACACATAGGCGGTTGAATCATCAACATAGGTGACGCCCAATTCCAATCCTGTTGGGGGATCTACAGATTTAACCGAGGGATTTACCACAAAGGTGACGGTATCGGCGGCTACAAATTGATTGTTGTAATTGGCGGTAAAAATCATTCTGTTGGAGCCCACCTTCCATTTGTTATTGGTAAGCTGAAAGCTGTCTTTGGTTGTGCTTTTACGAAGGGTATCGCCATTTAGCGTAAGGACGTTTGCGCAAACTCTACTCGACCATACTTCGATTTTTTGGGTTGAAGTGGCTCCGACGATACTCGTTTTGGTCTCTGGCAAGGTGAATTTGGCGGCCAGTCCAGTGGAATAAATCGGAGTGAAAATATCTGTACCCGCAGCGCTTCTACCCACTGTGGAACCATCGGCATTTCGGAAAACGAAGGCCAATTGTAATACCGTTTCATTGGTGGCAAAAGTCCCCGCCTGAGAATAGAAATCTTTCACATGATAACGAATCTGCCATTTGTCGTTTCCGAGGGATGTCATCTTGGTACGCGCATCCGCCGTCCCCCAATTGCCGACAACGTATCGCCAATTGCTGCCACTTGTACTGAGGGTTGTAATCACGCCAGTATGGGCATAGACTTGGGTTGCACCCACAAGAGCGCCATTGCCCAACTTTGCATTGTAGACGATCGTAACGGTATCGGTTTCTTTGGGGAATACGGGGCTGAGCGACAGCACCTGGGCATGTAGAGTACTTCCCATCAAAAACAGACAAAGCAAAAAGGCGAATTTTCTCATAGTTTCTTCAAAAATAGGCGATAAGTGTCGTTCTGACAATAAATGAAAGGGAAAGCGACCATAAGCCATCATTGAAATTCAAAATCAAATGTGGGTAAGCACCGAATAATTACGAACTTTGAGGAGCAGAAGGTTTTTCACTTTTGGGAGAAATCCAAATTTTAAAGAGGAATGAATACTAGCTCAGACAATCAATTGGTTCACAGGACATTTCCGGTCGTGGGGATGACGTGTGCGGCTTGTGCGGTGAGTTTGGAATCGTATTTAGGACATTTGTTAGGGGTAGAATCTGTGGTTGTGAGTTATCCGAATGAGTCGGTTTTTGTTCGGTTTGATGAGGCGCTGATCGAAGTAAAGCGATTGGGGGAGGCGGCCAAGGAGATAGGGTATGAATTGATATTGGATGAATCGGCAGGGGGTAAGGAGGCGGCCGCGCTTCGCGCGGCCGCCCACCTCATCACCCTAAAACGCAAACTCATCATTGCCATCCTCTGCACCGCACCCATTTTCGTCCTCTCCATGTTCCTGATGAACCAAATCCCACACGATGGGCTCATCCAATTCCTTCTTGCACTCCCCGTAATCCTTTATAGTGGCCGCGATTTCTATACCAACGCCATCAAAAAAATCAGACACCTACAATCCAATATGGATACCCTGGTGGCCCTGTCCACCGCCACCGCCTTCCTCTACAGTAGCTATCAAGTCGTTCTGTATTACCTGTCTTTCTTCGATGCAACTCCTACCCCAACCCACCACCCAATAAATCAATCCGCTCACCCAATTCACCCCCACTTCTATTTCGAATCCGCCACCGTCATCATTACCCTCATCCTACTGGGGAAATTCCTAGAAGAGAGAGCCAAAAACAAGAGCTCACAAGCCATTCACGACCTACTCGCTTTGCAGCCCACAGTGGCCACCGTAATCAGAAATAATGAAGAAATAACGATTCCCACCGCCGAAATAATCCTGGGCGATTTTGTTATCATCAAACCAGGAAATCGCATCCCCGTAGATGGAAAAGTCCGATCAGGAACGTCCTATATCAACGAATCGGCTATCACCGGAGAACCCATCCCCGCACTCAAAGAAAAAGGCAGCCCCGTCTTCGCCGGAACCATAAACCAACAAGGCACACTCAAAATACTTGCGCAAAGAATTGGCAGTCAAACCCTCCTTGCCCAAATCATCACCCGCGTGGAACAAGCATTGGGATCCAAACCCGAAATACAAAAACTCGCCGATCGCATTTCCTCCATTTTTGTACCCACCGTTTTTGTCATCGCCTTAATTTCCGCCCTGTTCTGGTACTTTTTTCCCTTTAACACACCACC
>CAMBTR010000018.1 GCA_945870885.1 Chryseobacterium gleum
TTTGATATTTATTCTCGGACATCGAACCAAACGCACAAGGATTTATCGCAGGCGTTTTTTAAGAATTTATACGATAAAGGGGCTTTCAGAGAGATTCGCTCTGAGCAATATTTTGATGAGCAGGCGGGTCAGTTTTTAGCCGATCGATACATCGTGGGTACTTGTCCTTCATGCAAGAATGAGGGTGCTTATGGCGATCAGTGTGAAAAATGTGGTTCTACGTTGAGTCCTACTGAGCTTTTGAATCCCAAATCGGCTTTGAGTGGAACGGTTCCAGTGATGCGCGAAACGATCAATTGGTATTTGCCGTTGGATGAGATTCAGGAGTCGTTTTTGAATGAGTGGATTGGTGGTAAATCGCATTGGAAAAGCAACGTTTTGGGTCAGTGTAAGAGTTGGTTGAACGAGGGTTTACGTCCGCGCGCCATGACGAGAGATTTGGAGTGGGGTGTGCCGGTGCCATTGGAAGGGGCCGACGGAAAGGTTTTGTATGTTTGGTTTGAGGCGCCCATCGGTTATATCTCGGCAACCAAGGAGCTGAGGCCGGATGATTGGGAGCAGTGGTGGACGGGTGATTCAAAGTTGATTCATTTTATTGGTAAGGATAATATTGTGTTCCATTGTATCATATTTCCAGCGATGTTGCATTTGCGCGGCGATGGGTATGTGTTGCCGGAGCAGGTGCCTGCCAATGAGTTTTTGAATTTGGAGGGACAGAAAATATCGACAAGCAGAAATTGGGCGGTTTGGTTGAATGAATATTTGGAGGAGATGCCAAATCGGAAGGACGAGTTGCGTTATGTACTCACTTCGATTGCGCCTGAGACCAAGGACAGTGAGTTTACATGGAAGGATTATCAGACCCGTGTGAATTCGGAGTTGGTGGGGATTATGGGCAATTTTGCCAACCGCGTTTTGGTGTTGATGCAGAAATATTATGAGGGGGTGATGCCAACGGTGGATAAGGCTCAGGATCATTATCGTTTGTTTGATCGCGCTGCGGTGGTGGGCGGGAATCATCCGATGGTGGAGGAGTATATCGTGCCGGTGCTGAAGTTGTTGGGGCAATATCAATTTAGGGATGCGCAATTTAAGATGATGGAATTGGCGCGTTTGGGGAATAAATATTTGGCTGATCATGAGCCATGGAAGTTGATAAAGACGGATGCGGATGGCACGGCGCAGGTGTTGAGTGAGGCGGTTCAGGTGTTGTACAATTTGGCTATGTTGATGGAGCCGTTTATGCCTGAGGCGAGCGGAAGGTTGTTGGCTCAATTGCAGGTGAATCCGGATGCAAAGACAAGAAAGGATTTTTGGATGGCTGGCGATGGTGTGGATGGGGTTTGGTTTGAGTTGGCGGCTGGACATCAATTGGGAAGTCCGGGGTTGTTATTTCAGAAAATTGAGGATGATGTGATTGAGGTTCAAATTTCCAAGCTGCAGGCAGCCGGCGCGGCGAATGCCGCGGCCGTTATCGCAGAATCTGCATCAAAAAGTAATAATTCAGGTATTGAAAACGATAAAAATATGAATGCAGCGATGGAAACTGTGGCCGAAATCAAGCCAGAAGTGACTTACGATGATTTTGCGAAACTCGATTTGCGCGTGGCTACCGTTGTGGCCTGTGAAAAGGTTGAGAAAGCCGATAAATTGTTGAAACTGACTTTGGTGGTGGGTGAGGAGACTCGGACCGTTGTGTCAGGAATTGCTTTGCATTTTCAGCCCGAAGAAGTGGTGGGTAAGCAGGTCCTGTTATTGGCAAACTTAGCCCCCCGTAAAATGAGAGGCATTGAAAGTCAAGGCATGATATTGATGGCCGAAGATGCCGATGGGAAATTGGTGTTCATGAGCCCATCAAATGCAGTTGCTTCGGGTAGCGACGTTTCTTGATGCGTTTTCTGCATCTGGATTTTATGGTCGCTTAAGACTTGGTTCTTGTGGATGTTTACTGCCTGCATTGCGATCGACATAAACTGATCAATAATTCCTTCGTTGGTTGAATCTTGAAAGTAGCGCTGGGCGGGTTCTCTGGATTCGTGAAAAAACCGGTCTACAGTTGCGCCAAAATGTATATCGATTTCGTTGATTACTTCTGCTCCAAATTCTTGAAGTGCGGCAGCGTTACAGTCCTGTTCGTATTGACCTTTGATGGGAATGACCATGATTTTCTTGCCTAAATACAAAGCTTCGGCAGGCGTTTCAAATCCACCCCCAGTGATAATTCCTTTTGCATGAATCATAGAATGGGAAAAACACTCTTTGCCCAAGGGGAAGAAAAGACAATTGTGAACGGTCTTCTTTTCTTTGATTCCGCTGCTGAAAATGTGGAATTTTAGATGGGTTAAACTCTTGACCTGCTTATAAATCTCTTCGTGGCCGTATTGGGCGAGGTAAATCGTGATGTGTCCTTGGTTCGATGGCTGTACCTGGCGAATGTGCTCCTTGATTATGGGAGGCAGTATATTTGAGTGATAGGGCTTGAAATGTAGTCCAATATTTAATTTGGCCGGTGCGAAATTCCTCAGTACCCATTCGCCAATCATCGATTTCTTTGTAGGTCGAGGCGTTTCGGAATAATTAAAACTGGCCTGGTGACCAAATTGAATGCTAAAGGCCCCTTTCAATTTACACGCCATCGCTGTGATGAGGTCAAAATCGTTGATGACTAAATCGTATTGATCCACCGGCAATCGCTTGATATCGTTCCAAATTCTAAATGGGTTCAATTGCTTCAGCATGCGATAGTAATGCAATCCGCCACCCGATTGATAAAACAAGCTCAATCCTTTGCTCTTGTATTTTATGGGAAGATTTACTGGCAGGTGGGCGTTGTTGCCGCTGAGCATAATATCGACATCGCCATATTTTTGGAGCAATGGTAAAATTTCAGAGGCCCTGCTAATATGTCCGTTACCTGTCGCTTGGACGGCGTAAAGAATCTTCATGGTACGAATTAAATGGCAGTTTTGGTGGCAATAAAAGCTGCGATGTGGTGTGAAAGCACATCAGGAATCTCTGGTTTTTTAAGGCGTTCCAGTTCTGTTAAATACTCAGTACTCCTTGGTAGTTTTTTGCGATTTTGTTGGGGATGCTCGTAAATTTTCCAATTACCATCGTTGTATTCTAGTGCCGTTAGATTTTCGATCCAATCGCCAGAATTTAAATAGGTTACCTCACCTTTTTCTGTTTTGATGATTCTTTGCTGAGGCTGGTGAATGTGGCCGCACACAACCACGTCGTATCCCTCTTCGATGGCTAGTTCCGCCGCCGTCTGTTCAAAGTTGTTGATCCAAGAAACTGCCTTTTTTACGCTCTCTTTTACCTTTTTACTAAGACTCATTTTTTCACGACCCATCAGAGAAAGGAGGACATTGATGTTGTGATTTAACCAAATCAATAAGTCGTAACCTTTGCCGCCGAGCTGTGCCAATAATCGTGCTGATCCTTTGGTTGTTGCATCAAAAACGTCACCGTGAAAAATCCAAACCTTCTTGCCATCCAATTCTAAAATTAGTTTGTCGTCCAATCTGATATTCCCCAACTGGGTGCCAGAATATCTACGCAAGGCTTCATCGTGGTTGCCTGTGATGTAATACACTTGAGTCCCTTGGGTGTTAAGTTTTAGGATATCCCGGATCACTTGCATGTGCTGTGGCGGGAAATACGACTTCTTAAACTGCCATATGTCGATGATGTCGCCATTGAGCACCAAAATTTCCGGATTGATGCTTCGCAAGTAATCGCTAATTTCTTCGGCATGGCAGCCAAATGTGCCCAAATGCAAATCGCTTAGAATGCAAACTTGCATTTCTCTAGGAGTAGATTTCACGCCCTCAAAATACCAGTTGGTATGTTTTGCTACCGCTAATAAAAATAGGTATTAACATCAATTTTATATTATCAAATCGTTTACAGTTAACAACACTATTTGTTAACACTAAAGTAATGATATATTCTTCTTGAAATAATTCTAAATCGCAGATACAACTATCATCTTTGCATTGGATAGATTTCCGTTATGGGTTTAAAGAAGCAAGGAATTAACAGGGATATTAGTTGGTTGGCGTTTAACGGCAGGGTTTTACAGGAAGCAGCAGACGAGGAGAATCATATTTACGATCGTTTGCGATTTTTAGGGATATTTTCTAACAATTTGGACGAGTTTTTTCGTGTTCGGGTGGCAACACTGAACCGGATGACCAGGACTGCGGGGAACAAATTGAAGATGCATTTGGAGGAGAATCCTGAAAAAATTCTCGCCAGCATTATGTCGATTGTGCTCACCCAACAGCAACAATTCGAGAAAATTTATCGCGACTTGGTTGTGGCCATGGAGGGTAAGAAAATCCATTTCAAAACCGACAAACAGCTCACAAAAGAGCAGAAGATATTTGTTGAGACATTTTTTGAAGAGCGACTCCACACACGAATTGTACCCTTAATGATCGAGTCGATCCCTAGCATGCCGCTGTTGAGGGATAGAAGTGTTTACTTGGCTTGCGTTCTAGGACATTCACAATCGGCGATGATGCATCGTTACGCGCTAATTGAAATTCCCGTTGGCGATTTGCCGCGTGTTGTGGTTTTGCCATCGGCCAAAGGAACCAAAGATTTAATTCTGTTGGAAGACATCGTTCGGTACAATCTACCTTATTTGTTTGCGCCATTTGGATTTGATAAATTCATGGGTCATTTGATCAAAGTAACGCGTGATGCGGAATTGGATTTGGATAACGATTTTCATTCCAATTTGATCGATGACTTAGAGAAGGGTATCAAGAATCGTAAAAAAGGAAAGGCGACGCGATTTGTATACGACAAGCAGATTGATGCGAATTTGTTAGAGTTTATGATGAAGCGATTGAGCTTGAATAAGAAGGACCACATGGTTCCTGGGGGTAGGATTCACAATTTTAAAGACTTTATGGACTTCCCGCGGGAGGTTTTTACGGATATCAATTCTCGTCCAAAGCCTTTTGTCCATCCGCTGTTGACCCAGCCGTGTAGGATTATGGATGTCATTTCTAAGAAAGATGTGATGTTGCATTTTCCTTATCATTCCTTTGATTCGGTTATCGACTTGTTGCGTGAAGCGGCCATCGATCCAGCGGTTGTTAGTATTCGCGTGACGTTATATCGGTTGGCCAAAGATTCAAGGGTGATCAATGCGTTGGTGAATGCGGTGAGAAATGGGAAGCAGGTTTCAGTGGTTATTGAGCTGAAGGCGCGCTTTGATGAGGAAGCCAATATGATGTGGAAGAAGCGATTGGAAGAGGAGGGAGTTAAGGTTTACATTGGATTGCCGGAGATGAAAATTCACGCAAAAATCTGTGTCATTAAGCGCAGAGAATTCAACAGAACCACCCAATTTGGTTTTGTGAGTACGGGTAATTTGAACGAGAGTACGGCCAAGGTTTATGCGGATCATTGTTTGCTGACATCCAACCGTCAGATTATGGCTGATATCAATCGTGTATTTGATTGTTTAGAGCGACCCATACCAAATCTTACGGGCTTAAAAAGCTGCAGGACATTGATACCCGCACCGATTACGATGCGTAAATTTTTCCAAGCGCAAATCCTGAAGCAGATTTCGTTGAGCAAGCGGAAGAAAGGGGGCTCATTGGTGGTGAAACTAAATAGCTTGAGTGACGATCAGTTGATTCATGATTTGTATGATGCGGCAAAGGCGGGAGTGAAGAGTAGTTTTGTAGTTCGCGGGATTTTCTGCGGTGTGATGGATCAAAAATCATTCAAAAAACAACCCCAAGCCATTTCTATTGTGGATCAGTATTTAGAGCATGCCCGGGTGTTTATTTTTGGAGAAGAAGAGCAAAAGCAAGTTTTTATTTCGTCGGCTGATTGGATGGTTAGGAATTTGGATCATCGCGTTGAGGTGGCTTGTCCCATCATCGATAAAGAGATTCAAACAGAATTGTCACATATTATGAACATCCAACTAAAGGAGAATGAAAAAGCCCGAATTTTGGATGCTGCATTGAGCAATCAATACGTAGTGCCTGAGGAAGGGGAGCCATGGCTTCGGTCTCAAGTTGCCATACATGACTATTTAAAAAATAAAGAATACACCATTGAATCTCGCAGCCATTGATATCGGTTCCAACGCAGTTAGACTGTTGGTTTCCGAGGCTGTGCCGTATCGCGAGTCGGTAGATTTCACCAAGCTCACTTTATTGCGTATTCCTCTTCGTTTGGGGGTTGATGTGTTTCAAGATGGCTTTATTGGCGAAGAAAAGGCATCGGCGTTGATGAAGAGTATTCGCGCATTTCAGTTGATTATGGACATTTATGGCGTGGAGCGATTTAGGGCTTGTGCAACATCGGCGATGCGCGATGCCCAAAATGGAGAGGCGTTGGTGAAGTTGATTTTTGAGGAGACGGGTTTGCGGATTGATATTATCACCGGAAAAGAGGAGGCTGCCATTATTTACGATACACACATGATGGAGTCGGATTTGGACAATGAAACTCGTTTGTATGTGGATGTAGGCGGCGGAAGTACAGAGCTTACGATGTATTGTGAGGGCAAGCGAATTTTGCAAGATTCATTTAATGTTGGGACATTGCGAATGTTACAAGGCCAGGTGTCCGACGATGTTTGGAATTCAATGAAAGCGGCGGTGAAATCCTCTGTGAAAGGGGTGAAAAATTTGACGGTTATTGGAAGTGGCGGGAATATCAATAAGTTATTCTCGATCTCAAAAACCAAGGATGGTAAGTCGTTGTTGGTAAATCAGCTCGACAACTATTACAAAGTGATGAGTAATCAATCTGTGGTCGAAAGGATGCACGAGTTCAATTTGCGACAGGAAAGGGCCGAAGTAATTGTCCCTGCGTTGCAGATATACACTTCGATTTTAAAATGGGCGGATGTGAATGAGATTGGTGTACCCCGTATCGGATTGGCTGATGGCCTGATTCGCGAGTTGTATTACAACGGGTAATTATATTATTTTTTCTTGAATTTTTGGGGTCACGGGCCATTTTTGTTGAGCAATCGCCTTGATGAAGTCTGCCGGTGCGGCGATGGTGATATTGATGGGCTGTCCTTCTGTTTTCTCGATGTGTAGGATAAATCGACCTCGGGTTGTGTAGGCGGTGCCGAGTTTGCCATAACGGAGTCCCCAACCACCAAATTCTTTCAGCGGGTTTATTTTCATTAATTCAATGGATTTGATTTTATCCCATTGCAAAAGTTTGGGTTTGTAGTGAAAGGGAGGGTATTTGTAAATGATGCCCTCAGCGTTGACGGTTACATGGAGTTTGATGGAGAAAATCAATAGGCCAACCACGCCGAAGATTACCAAGCCAAACCAATCAAATGGCTCGCTGTCTATGGGTTGGGCGATGAGTTCATACAAATAAATACAGAGCGGAATGCTAGCGATTGTCCAAAATATCCATTGGGGGAAGCCTGATTTTTCGGAATATTGCGGTTGGTCATTCATTCATTCCAAAGATAGTGTTGCGTATTGAAAAAAAAAGTGGGGATGCTTGCAAAGTAGTTTGAATGATTGTATATTTGCAGCCCTTTTAAGCATTTTCAATCATGACTAAACGCACCTACCAACCCTCTACTAGAAAACGTAAAAACCGTCACGGCTTCCGTGAGCGCATGGCTACAAGCAATGGCCGTAGGGTTTTGGCAGCTCGTCGCAAACGCGGTCGTGCCAGTCTTACTGTATCTCACGAGCGCAGTCACAAGGGTTAATCCCGTTGTTGCGTAAACAGGCAATGACTCACATAGTGTTGCCATATCGTTTGGGAAAGGCTTTCGGTAAATCCGAAAAACTGAACAACGTGAATATTCTCGCCGGGCTTTTTGGGTCGGGCGTTTTTGTTTCTAAATATCCGCTTCGTGCCAATTTGTATTTCACGCCTTTGCCTTTGGAGGGGGTTCCTGCGCAGGTTGTGTTTACGGCGAGTAAGCGAAAGTTTAAGCGGGCGGTGGATCGGAATTTTATCAAGCGGCGATTAAGGGAGTTGTATCGACAGAATAAGACTGAGTTATACGCGGCGCTTGCGGTCCAAGGGAAGACGATGGCCATCGCGTTGATGTATACAGGCAGTGAATTGCCGGATTACAAGGCGTTGGAAAAATCGTACAAGGTATTACAGCAGAAGATTTTGGATGTGCTCGAAAAAACTGCATAACGAAGAATTTGTCGAAAAGAATGTTGATCCGGCTGCAAGTAGCAATCGCGGACTCCGTTGGTTTCTTTCTTTATTTCCGATAGTAGTGATAAAATTTTACCAAGGAGCCATTTCCCCACTGCTCCCCACTGCTTGTCGTTTCACCCCAACCTGCAGTCAATACGGGGTTGAGGCATTTAGAAAGCATAACTTTTTCAAAGCCATTTGGTTAACAATTCGGCGGATATGCAGGTGCGGGCCTTGGGGTGGGAGCGGGTATGATCCGGTTCCGTGAAATGGGAAACCAATAAAAGTGTGTAAACACTTGTAGGATTGAATATAAAGCCGTATTTTTGCAGCCCTAAATTTACAGCCAAATGAATACCAACCAGTACGAGACCGTGATCATTTTGACACCCGTGCTCTCTGAACAACAGATGAAAGATGCTGTTACAGGCTACAGAGAGTTGATCACCGGCAATGGAGGGGAGTTAGTCCACGAAGAAAATTGGGGACTAACCAAACTAGCCTACCCTATCCAGAAAAAAGGCACGGGATTTTATCACTTGTTCGAATTCAAGGCAAACCCTGA
The DNA here is from genome assembly GCA_945870885.1 of Chryseobacterium gleum. Classification (GTDB taxonomy): domain Bacteria; phylum Bacteroidota; class Bacteroidia; order NS11-12g; family UBA955; genus UBA955. The sequence continues at coordinate 8,747 of CAMBTR010000018.1, forward strand.
ATTCATCAAGTCTTTTGAATTAGTTTTTCGCCGCGACGAGCGCATCTTGCGTTACCTCACTGTGAAGTTAGACCGTTGGGGTGTTGATTTCAATCAACGCAAACGCAATGGCGAGCTTCGTACGGTAACTCCACAAGGAACGAAAGTTGTTGTTAAAAAGAAAATCGCAATTGAGGAGGACGAACTATGAGCAAAGATTCTAACTTTATCTTCAACCAAACTCCGCAGGTTCTGCAAAAGAAGAAGTATTGCCGTTTCAAAAAACACGGTATCAAATACATCGACTATAAGGACGGTGAGTTTTTATTGAAGTTCATCAACGAGCAAGGCAAGATTTTGCCACGTCGTATCACTGGTACCTCTTTGAAGTATCAACGTAAAATTTCTGTAGCAATTAAAAGAGCACGTCACCTGTCGTTGCTTCCTTTCGTTGCTGATGGTTTAAAATAAGAAGGAGGAAGACACATGAAAATCATTCTCACCCAAGACGTAAAAAACCTAGGTCATAAAGATGACGTGGTAGTTGTAAAAGACGGTTACGCTAGGAACTTTTTGATTCCTACAGGAAAAGCAAAATTGGCAAACGAAGGCGCATTGAAAATGTTAGCCGAAGATATGCGTCAGCGCGCGTTTAAAATGGACAAATTGCGTAAAGATGCAGAAGCGTTGGCTGAAAAATTGAATGGATCTACCATCAACCTTGCCGCAAAAGCGGGCGCTAGTGGGAAAATCTTTGGTTCAGTGACCAGCTTGCAAGTTGCCAATATATTGAAAGAAAAAGGGTTTGATGTAGACCGCCGTAAAATTGTTTTTGATGATATAAAGAACATTGGAACTTACGAAGCCAACATCAACTTGTTTAAAGATATCAATGCGACCATCACTTTGGATGTGATCGTTGAGTAATCTTTTACTTCTAATATTTATTTGTTAAAGGTCGCCCTCGGGCGACCTTTATTTTTTTATCAGTACCTTTGCAACATCTATGTGGGATAAAATAGCAAGCTTTATTCTTAAGCAGCGCGCACTTTTCTTGATATTGATTGTAGCCTTCACCGGAGTGATGGGCTACTATGCAACAAAAGTTAAGTTGGAGTATGCAATGCAAAAACTTGTGCCAAGTAACGATGCAGATTTCTTGGCGTATCAGAAATTTCAAAAAACGTTTGGCCTAGACAATAACAAAGTTGTTGTAGGATTTAATAGTGATAAACTCTTTGAACTTAAGAACTTCAGGGCCTATTATAAGATGTGTGAAGACATGTCGAATATCCCCGGCGTTAACCAAGTCATCAGCCCTACGCGCTTATTCGATTTGCGTACGGATACGGCAGGTAAATTTGAAATTAAACCTGCATTTACTCATGCGCCTAATACCCAAGCCGAAGTAGATAGCATCCGAGATAAATTCTTGGATATGCGATTCTATCAGGGTATGTTGTATAACAAAAATACCAATTCTGCTTTGGTGTTATTGGTGCTCGACAACAAGGCCCAGGAATCAGAAAAGAGGATTGGATTGATTCGTAGCATCGAAAAAACAGCCGAGGAATATGAAGACTTTTCTGGTGCCGAAATGCATATCGGTGGATTGCCGTATGTTAGGACTGAGATGGCGACCACGGTAAAAAGTGAAATGGTACTCTTTACGGTGATTGCATTTTTGGTGACGGCTATTTTGATTTTGGTGTTTTTTCGAAGTCTTAGCACCTTGGCCATTGCCATTGTGTTTATTGGAATAGGGGTTTTGGTGATGTTTGGAGTGTGCGGAATATTGGGTTATAAATTAAACTTGCTTACGGGAACGCTTCCGCCATTGCTGGTCGTGATTGGGGTCCAAAATGCCATTTATCTCATCAATAAATACCACGAAGAATACCGTAAACATGGAAACAAAGCCAAAGCATTGGCCAGGATTATATCACGCGTTGGGGTAGCCACATTCCTAATCAACTTTACTACAGCGGTTGGATTTGGTACATTCTATTTCACCAAGACACAGATGCTAGAGCATTATGGTGTGGTTTCGTTCATTACCATCAATTTGGTATTCTTTATAAATATTATTGGTATTCCTGCCCTTTATAGCTTCTTACCGGTTCCATCGGACAAGCAAATTGCTCACCTCGACAATAAAAATATCAATCAGTTTTTGGGATGGGTTAAGTTTATGGTATTTAATCATAAGCGAAGAATATATTTCTGGTTTATCGCATTAACAGTGCTGAGCACCACATTTGTTTTCCGTTTACATCCTTTGGCCTATATGGTGGATGATGTGCCACGGAGTTCAAAGTTGTACCAGGATTTATTGTACTTCCAGGAGCATTACAAAGGTGTGATGCCTTATGAAATCGTTGTTCGCACCCACGATGATGGCGACATCGGCACTTTTGAAACCCTAGATAAAGTAAATCGATTGCAGCGTGCCCTGAAAAAATACCCGGAATTCTCAAAACCGATGTCGGTTGTGGAAGTGGTATGCTACGCCAATCAAACGGTGAATGAGGGCGATCCTGCTTTTTATCGTATGCCTAATGCATTGGACTTGGCCGATATCATGGCTCGAATGCCAATTACTAAGTCTAATGAAAAAAATCAGATGATGTCGGGGTTGATAGATAGCAGCAGAACCGGTTTGCGTATTAGTTATCAAATCAAAGATGTTGGTTCTATCTCCTTGGATAGTATTAATAAGGAAGTTGCAGTGATCATTGATAGGATTTTCCCCAAGGATGAATACGCTGTAAAGGTAACCGGAACTTCTGCGGTGTTCATGAAAGGCAATTCCTACCTATTCGGTAGTTTAGGCAGTGCCACGTTTTGGTCGTTGATCATTATTACAATCACCATGGGCTTCTTATTTCCGTCCATCCGAATGATTGTGATAGCGGTGATTCCCAACATCATCCCATTGCTCGTTACGGCGGGTACGATGGGCTATTTTGGTGTGCCGCTAAAGCCATCAACCATCCTAGTGTTTAGTATCGCCTTTGGAATAACAGTAGATGCCACCATTCACTTCATCATCACCTTTAGGCGAGAGTTAGTCAAGCATAATAAATCGGTTAGAGAAGCGCTCAATGGAACCATTGTAGAGGTAGGGTTGAGTATGATTTATAGCATGGTAGCCATTTGTGCAGGATTCTTTATTTTCACCTTCTCTAATTTCCAAGGAACACAAGCGTTGGGTTGGTTAACCGGTTTAACCCTGCTTACGGGTATGGCGGCGAATTTGTTCTTGTTGCCAGCGATGATTTTGAGCCTTGAGAATTCTTTGAACGCCAAGGAAGAACTTAGGGAGCAGGTGCTTGATATTCCCGACGAGGACGAGGATTGATCAGGGGTTAATTAGTCTATCACCAACTGATTGCAACCTCTGAGGTCGCTAAAATCAATTCGGCCCAATACTTCGAAACTTCCATCTTCATGTGTTTTCCCTAAATCGTCGGTTGCGATAAATGAGCAGCTATACACGTTGGCCAAGTCAATAATACAGATTCTGCCGGTTTTCTCATGGCCAAACCATTGTTGCGGGTCGCCGGGATCTTGAATGCAAATTTTCATCCAGGGCGGGCAATGAAACCTCCCATTTTTTTGCGAGTAGGCCTGACTCAACAGTTCCGTCATCCCGTATTCTGAATGGACATGCTGAACCCCCAAATGTGTTGTGAGTTGCTTTTGTAATGCCTCTCGGGTAATTTCCGGTCCTCGGCCTTTCATGCCACCGGTCTCCATAACAATTGTATGCTTCCATTGTTGCTGGGGAATGGATTGTATCATCTCTAGCATCGCAAAGGTGACCCCGAGCAACAGCGTGGGTTGATTGCGATTTTCATTGTCGCGGATGATGTCGGCAACCGTTCCGTATTCGTTTAAATAGAATCCGCTGTTCGGTTTTCCTCTTTTGATGAAGTGGTCCACCATATATACCAGCGATGACCCAGTTCTTTCGAGGTAGCTTGGCAGCAATCCAATAACGCAGTAGTTTTCTATCGGCCCGTAGAATAGTTCAAACCCTTTCGTAAAACTCTCTTCGTATATTTTTAATTCAGTAACATGGTGAAGGGATGGCGCACTTCCTGTTGTCCCCGAGCTGCTAAATGTAATTTCGGCGTTTTTTGATGTACTGCTTACAAGATGACTTTTGAAAAAAGCGATTGGCAAAAAAGTGAACTCACTTGATGTTGGTGGGTAAAGTTGATGCCATTGAGCGAAAAGCGGATTGTTTTTTTGTTGAAATTGAAAAATTAACTGTGCCCAATCATTAAATTTGGACGAAGGGATGTGGAATAAGGTTTCAATATTTTCAATGGTTTCCGTCATGCTGGTGGTGGCAGGGACAATAATTTCTTGTAATCCCAACAAAGATAATGTCTCGGCCGTTCCCAAACTGACATTTGCTGGCATTTATAAGTTTAACAGTGGATATGGATATGACAGTTTTATTGAAATTGATTTGGGTTATGAAGACAGCGATGGGGATTTGGGACTAGACGATGTCGATACTCTGTTTCCGTTTGGCTATCAACAGAAGGAATTTTACAATTTAAAGGTCTATTACCAGCATAAAATTGGGGTCAAGTGGGTGAATCCGATGAATCCCTTGCTAGGTCCTTCAGATACGCTAGTTTTACACGAGAGAATCAGAAATATTACGCCCACAGGACGCAGCAAAGCGGTTCATGGCAATCTGATTTTGAACATTCCTGCTAGGCCTTTTCAGTATCGAGGCGACACGGTGAGATTTAGAATTCAGTTCACGGATCGTGCGTTACATAAAAGTAATATTATCGTAACCCCTTCAATTTTGTTAGAGCATCCATAAATCGAGGAAAAATCTATATTTTCGTGCACTAATGAGTTTTGGCATGCGGTTTGACAAATCAATGAAAATGAAAAAACAATTCCTTTTAATTTGCATGATGATGATTTTGGGTGTAACCAACGCTCAAAAGAGTCAGGTGATTGGATTTGTGGATTCAGATGTGATTTTGGCAAAGTTGCCAGAATACAGAGCAGCGCAGAAGGATTTGGATGATTTGGCTGCCAAATATCAGGGAGAGGCCCAGTTGATGCAGTCGTCGTTGGAGCAGATGTATCGCGATTTTACGGCGGAAGAAATTTTGTTGACCAATGAGAAACGCCGTCAGAAAAAAGAAGCCATCGAACAGAAGGAGTCTGAGTTGATTAAATTTAGAGAAACAAAGTTTGGCCCAACAGGTGAATTGTATCAGGAGCGTGCTAGGTTAGTGAAGCCTTTGCAAGACAAAGTATACGATGCCATTCAGAACGTTGCCAAAAAAGAGGGATATGCTTATATTTTTGACAAATCGGGTGGGGCGTTGATGCTTTATGCGGATCAGAAATACGATAAAACATTGGAGGTGATGGAAGCTTTGGGAATCCCAACAGAGGATATGCCTGGTGCCACTGCCACTCCTGCAAATCCAAATACCCAAACACGTCCAGGAGGAGTAAAGCCAAATATGCCAATGCCCAAGGGAAATGTTCCAAATGGTACATCGCCCGCTGGAAATCAGGACGACGATAATTAACAAAAAACTAAATTTGATATACATGAAAAAAACCATTCTATTGATTGCCATGACCGTATTTGTGGCAATGGGTTCCATCGCGCAGGCTCAGAAAATTGCTACCATCAATACCATGAAAGTAGTAGATACTTTGCCAATGAAAGATTCAGTAATGGCCAAATTGGCTGCAATTGAGCAAGGTTATATGCAGCGTTTGCAGGATTTGGAATCAGAAATGCAAAACAAAGAGAAGGAGTACCAAACCAAGCAAGCATTGAAAGCGTCTCCTGCACAATTGGAATTGATTCAAAAGAGTTTTCAGCGTTTGCAGCAAGAGGCTCAAGAAACCCAAGAGGCTTATAAGTCTGAGATTCAGCAAGAGCAGGTTCGTTTGTATAACCCCATTTTGGAATTGGTAAAGAAAACTGCCGGTGATGTTGCGAAGGCAAAGGGCTATGCGCACGTGATCGATAATTCCCAGAGTATTGTTCTGTGGAGTGCGAATCCCGCCGATGATATCACAGGTGCCGTAATTGCAGCCTTGTTGAAGAAGTAATTCATTTTATTGCAATACATTTGAAGGACTGTTGATTATTCGGCAGTCCTTTGTTTTATGAAAAAGGGCAAAATAGGCATATTTGATTCGGGCTACGGTGGTCTCACTGTAATGAGGAGCATCGTTGATGTTTTGCCGGAATACGATTATCTGTATTTTGGCGATAATGCCCGTGCACCCTATGGAAATCGCTCGTTTGATACGGTGTATCATTACACCTTGGAATGTGTGAATTGGCTGTTTGATGAGGGTTGTGATTTGGTCATTTTGGCTTGTAATACGGCTTCTGCGAAAGCTTTACGTCAGATTCAGCAGGTTGATTTACCAAAGCGTAACGATCACAAGCGTGTTTTAGGTGTGATCCGCCCCACCACGGAATCCATTGGGGAGTATTCTGAAACGGGAGTTGTGGGTATTCTGGGTACAGCTGGGACGGTGGCATCGGAGTCGTATCCAAAGGAAATCGTTAAGTTTTATCCTTCGGTTATGGTTGAACAAGAAGCTTGTCCAATGTGGGTTTATTTGGTGGAGCACAATCAAATGGTGGGCGATGGTGCGGACTATTTCGTGAAGCAACATGTGGATCGAATCTTGGCTCGGAATCCCCAAATTGATACACTTTTATTGGCTTGCACACATTATCCGTTGCTGATGGAAACGATTAGGAAATTTGTGCCATCGGAAATTCAATTGGTAACGCAAGGCGGCATCGTTGCAGAAAAATTGAAGGATTATTTGGGTCAACATTCTGAAATTGAATCGGGTTTGATGCGCGGCGGAAAGCGTGAGTTTGTGACCACCGACGATGCATCTGCATTTAACCAGCACGCCTCACTTTTCTTTGGTGAATCTTTGTTGGCTCGCCATGTTGAAATTGGTACCCATTGATGGAGGATTGCACGTAATTTTGTGTTATGGTCCCCGCGCATTTGAGTAAATTGATTAAGTCGTTGCCCGACTCGCCGGGGGTCTACAAGTATTTTGATGCGGAGGACGTAATTATCTATGTGGGGAAGGCCAAAAACCTCAAAAAGCGCGTCACGAGTTATTTCACCAAACAGCAGCACGAGAATCGCAAAACGGCAATTTTGGTCAGTAAGATTCAGTATTTTGAATACACGGTGGTTGATACCGAGATGGATGCGTTGCTGTTGGAGAACAGTTTGATTAAGGAATTTCAGCCGAGGTATAATATTTCATTAAAGGACGATAAGACGTATCCTTACATTCGGATCACGGCGGAGCGTTTTCCGAGGGTATTTCCCACACGGAATCCGATTCGTGATGGGTCAGATTATTATGGTCCTTATGCCAATGTGAAGGTGATGCACACGGTATTGGATTTGGTGAAAAAATTGTATCCCACCCGGAATTGTAATTTTGGGATGACGCCCGCGAGCGTAGCCGCGGGCAAACACAAAATTTGCATGGAATACCAGCTGGGGAACTGCTTGGGCCCATGTGAAGCGCATCAAACCGAATCATCGTACAACGAAAGCATCGCCCATATTAAATACTTATTGAAAGGGAATTTGGGTGAGGTGAAACGACATTTGAAGGATTTGATGTTGAGTGCGGCCGCTGAATTGGCATTTGAAAGGGCCCATGAGTTTAAAGAGAAGTTGGATTCCTTGGAGCGATATCAATCTAAAAGTACCATTGTAAGCACCGTTCTCGGTGATTTAGAAGTGTATAGCATTAGCAGCACTGAAAAGGTTGCGTTCGTAAATTTTCTGCGGGTAAGTCACGGGTTGATTATCGTGAGTCGTAACGTAGAAATAAGAAAAAAACTGGATGAACTAGATTCTGATTTGCTCGCTTCTGCCGTGGCTGAAATGCGAAATCAATACGGGGATAATTGCAAGGAAATCGTTTTGAGTCACGAACTTGATTTAGAACTTGATGGTGTTGCTGTAACCGTTCCTAAAATGGGCGATAAACGACGTTTGCTGGAGTTGAGCATGAAAAATACCCTGCTCTACAAACAGGAAAAATTGTCTCAATACGAAAAGCTGAATCCAGAAATCCGGGTGGATCGATTGATGGAGCAGATGAAGAAGGACTTGCGGTTGAGTGAGATGCCACGACATATTGAGTGTTTTGATAATTCGAATTTCCAGGGAACCTACCCGGTGAGTGCTTGCGTGGTTTTTAAGAATGGGAAGGCGGCTAAATCAGAATATCGACATTTCAATGTGCAAACAGTGGAAGGTCCAGACGATTTTGCGACGATGAAAGAGGTGATTACCCGTAGATATTCACGGATGATCGATGAGCAAAAACCATTGCCTCAGTTGATTGTGGTGGATGGTGGCAAGGGTCAGTTGAGCGCCGCGGTGGAAGCTTTAAAGGCCATGGGGATTTACACCAAATTGGCCATTGTGGGGATCGCGAAGCGTTTGGAGGAGATTTATTTCCCCGGTGATTCTCTGCCGCTGTATATCGATAAGAAATCGGAGACGTTAAAGGTGATACAGCAAATGCGTGATGAGGCGCATCGATTTGGAATTACACATCATAGAAGTAGGAGGGATAAGGGGACGTTGAGGACAGAGTTGACGGAAATTCCAGGGATAGGCGAGGAGACAGCTCGATTGCTTTTGAAGCATTTTAAAAGTGTAAAAAAGGTAAAAGAGGCGAGTGTTGAAGTGTTGACAGGTGTGGTTGGAGTAGCGAAATCGCGGGTAATTCAACGGTTTTATCAAGGTGAGGAAAGTTTGGAGGATGATCAAATGATATTGTGATAAGTGATGGAAAATCAAGGAATTACAATTGCATACCAACTAGAATGTTTGCTTGAAAAGGCAAGAAATGAGTCGTTCGCGTGCATTTTTTTGAGTGCAGGTCGATCCGATGATCGTGGTCCGATTTCACTTATGGCTGGCTTTGGTGTTTCCGAGCAATTTTCTGATTTGTCTGATGTTCCAAGTTGTCCTGAAAGTCCGGTAATGGGATATTTGGGGTATGATTACAAGAATCAAATCGAACCTTCATTGGTTTCAGAGCTTACCCAATTGGTAGAATTCGATGCTTTGAAATTTGTCAGTCCTGAGCGGTGGGTGGCAATAGAAAAAAATGGCATTATTTCCGGTGATGAATCTTTGCTGCTTCATCGCGGTAATCAAAATTCAGGATTGGACGTTAGCGGTGGTGATCATGATGGTAATGATAGGCATGAATCCTCCTTGTCCAAACTCGCCGCCAAGAATTCACCCCAGTGGCATCCGCAAACGCCAAAGGAAACCTATTTGGAGAATGTGGAGCGGATCAAACAGCATATTGTGGATGGGGATTTTTACGAGATGAATTATTGCATCGCCTTTACGGCCAAGGAAGAGATTGATCCGTACAATGCTTTTATGTTATTGAGTCGCAAAGCACCGGCACCATTTTCTGTGTTTTTGAAGGATGGGGATCGGTATTTGTTATGTGCCAGCCCGGAGCGGTTTTTTGGCAAACGTGGGAATTTGATTTTTTCTCAGCCCATTAAAGGGACCAGGCCACGCGTGTTTGATTCGATATCGTCAGAACTGGATGAGGTTCAAGATCTTACCGTTGCAAGGGAATTGGAGAAATCGGAAAAGGATCGCGCTGAGAATATTATGATTGTGGATTTAGTGCGGAATGATCTGTCGAAAGTTTGCGAGGTTGGCAGCGTTCAGGTTCCCGAATGTTGCGTGGTATATTCGTTCTCTCACGTGCATCAACTGATTTCTACTGTAGAAGGTCGATTGAAGCCAGAAGTTGGTTTAAAGGAATTGATACATGCCACTTTCCCAATGGGGAGTATGACGGGTGCGCCAAAGATTTCGGTGATGCAACACACGAATCATTTGGAAGGGTTTGCTCGGGGCATTTATTCTGGAACTGTGGGTTTCGTTTGGAAACAGAATATGGATTTCAATGTGGTGATTCGTGCCTTACAATACGATTCGCAAGCCAAGACATTGGCGTATGCTGTTGGCGGTGCTATCACTTATGATAGTGTAGCGGAACAGGAATACCAAGAATGTTTGGATAAGGCGAGTGCGGTGCTCTCGATTTTCGAGACAAATTAGCTCTCGAATTTGTAGCCTACGCCTTTTACGGTGTAGATAAATTTATCGTCTAGCTTCTCACGAATTTTTCTCACGTGGACATCAATCGTACGATCAACCACCAATACTTCATTGCCCCATACATTTTCCAAGATTTCATCGCGAGAAAATACACGTCCAGGCCTTGAGGCTAGGAATGAAAGCAATTCAAATTCTTTTCTCGGCAACTGCAACGTTCTACCATCGTATTCAACAACAAAACGCTCACGATCGATTTTGAGATTTTCGAAGTCGTATTTTTCAGGCTCGGGTGTCACCAAAGCATTACGGCGACGTAATATGGCTTTAACCCGGCTCAATAAGACTCTTCCTCTTACTGGCTTGGCGATATAATCATCGGCTCCGGCTTCAAATCCTGCCAATTCAGCAAATTCTTCGCTTCTGGCGGTTAAGAAAATAACAGGAATGTTCTTGGTCTCAGGGATTTCCTTCAACTGTCGGCAAGCTTCCATTCCGTCCATCACAGGCATCATGACGTCCATGATGATGATTTCCGGTTTTACTCTTTTTGCTTGCTCAACTGCTTGTGAGCCATTTGCGGCAATATGCACCTCAAAACCCTCTTTGGCTAGCGAATGCCTAATTAGCTCGAGAATGTCTTGCTCGTCATCTACTACTAGTACTTTAGGCAGTCCTTTAATCATTATGTTACAAAGGAATTGAATTGATGTTAACTTTCGACTTCCGATGTATTATTTTAACATTAATTAAACCTCAATTTAAGGTTTATCTGCTTATTGGCCTTTGTCTGCGCTTGACGCACCCAATAACTCTTGCAATTTGGCATCGAGCTCTTCGCCTCTCAAACCTTTTGCTACGATTTTTCCTGCCGGGTCAACCAATACGGTTGAAGGGATAGAGTGAATGTTATAAGTCTGACCGGCCGAACTGCTCCAACCTTTTAAATCGCTGACATGTTTCCAGGTTAATCCGTCTTTTTCAATTGCACCTTTCCAACGCGTTGGGTCTTGGTCTAAAGATACGCCATAGATTTCAAAACCTTTGTCCTTAAAGCGCTTATACATTTCTACGTTGTATGGATTCTCTTTGCGACAAGGTCCGCACCAGCTAGCCCAGAAATCGATCAAAACATATTTACCGCGCAAAGAACTCAAGGCCAAATTTGTACCATCAAGCTGTGGCAGGTTGATTTCAGGTGCTTCACCACCCACCATCAATTTGGCTTCTTCTTGATATTTCTGTTGAATCATTTGGGTGTATTTGGAAGTAGGGTCGGCTTTTACCGCTGCATCGCGAGCCACAGTTAATAATTCAATGGTCGGTTCTTGAACCACGTTGAAATGAAGGATGAAAAAGGGTATAAAGCTGCTAGGTCTGGCTTTTGCGAAATTCAATATAGCGGCAGCTCTTTCGCTCAAATTGGCATAATAATCCGCTTGTAATTTTTGCATCTTATTAAAACCTTCATCGGTATTTGGGTTCAATTTGCTGGCTTCAGCTTCCAAGGCTTTGATTCTAGAAGAGAAACCTTCGTTTAACTTCATCAAGTCTTTCAATGACTGGCTCTCCTCTACGTTCTTGCCTGTGATGGTATAGTTGATACCCGTAGTAGTAGCATCGATCGCTAGCGTAGCTTCTGTGGCATTGTTCAGCGCCAAATAAACCATCTGTTTGTCTAACACCATGAGTGCACAGAAAATGAGTTCTTTGGTACTTCCTTTGACAGAGAAATCGCCTTTTTTATCCGTAAAAGAGCTGTCGATGAAAACCAATCCTTCCGCCGTCATCTCGAACAAGCGAATCACCTGATTGGGTTTGTTTTTAACATTTCCTTTAACGATATAACCATCATTGGCCATTTCCAAAGAAGAGGCGCGAGGTGTAATGAGATCGGTAAACCAATTGTTAAAGTCCTGTTTAACTTTTCCGGCATTGAGTTCGGTACATTGTACCAAGGTGAACGATAAGGCGATAAAAGCCAAAGAGCGTAGAGTTTTGTGTATCGTGCGCATGCTGGCCAAAGATAGCAAAAATTGGCCCAAACTTTAAATGTTGGTTGGGTTGATGTCGGAAATTTCTACAATTCTTGATTTGAATACCTCTTCAAACTCGTGTGGTGAAACGGAATTTTCGATGTGATGGTCACCGATTTTGGTGCGGACGAGCCTCGACATATATGCGCCGGATTGCAAAGCGTGGCCGATGTCTAACACCAAAGTACGGATATAGGTTCCTTTGGTACATCGAACGCGAAAATCTATTTCTGGTAGTTCGATGCGGGTAAATTCCAGAGAATGAATGGTGATTTTTCTGGATTTCAACACGGTTTCATCGCCCTGTCTTGCTAACTTATAAGCCCTTTGACCATCGACCTTAAGGGCAGAATATAGTGGTGGAATTTGGTCGATTCCGCCTAAAAATTGGGGGATGATTGCATAAACCATCTCTTTGGTGATATGTTCGGTGGGGAAATGCGCATTGGGCGCCGTTTCCAAATCGTAACTGGGTGTTGTTGCGCCCAAAACCAATGTGCCTTCATATTCTTTGTCGGCGTCCTGAATGGTTTGAATCCCTTTGGTTTGCTGTTCGGTGCAGATGATCAACAAGCCGCTGGCGAGAGGGTCTAAAGTGCCCGCATGTCCCACTTTTTTGGCTTTGGTGACGTATTTGATTTTTTTCACCGCTTGGAAAGACGACCATCCATGGGGTTTGTTGATGAGGATGATTTCCCCCTTGGCGCGGGCGTTTGGATTGAGGTTTTCCAATGGGTTGATTTATGGGGTATTCGGTTGACAGTTGAGTGAGTGGAGATTCAATAGGGTCCAAAGGTTTATTGGACAATGAATTTGAAAGACTGGGGATCCTTGGATGTAAAGCCAAGCCCGAGGAAGTAACCCCCGAGGCCCCAGCTGCCTTTGACGAGTTCTAGTTTTAAGATATAAACGCCTTTTGCCAATCCATGGGTATGGAGCGCATATCGGTGGGTGCCGGGTTCTACGGTTAAACTAAACCGACTTCGATCTTCTGTGGCGCCATGATTCTCCGATAGCCCTGATTCGATGCCAACGCTTTGTCCATTCAAATTGAAAACTTGTCCGCTGATTGTAGCTTCTGTATTGACTTGGAATTCGATGTTCAGGTTTTCGGTGGTGGGGACAGGGAAAACTCTCATGGTAGAAATGGGGTTGTCGGCCACGGTATCTTTGATTTTCACCCGAGCCACATAAGCGCTCATGCTATTTCCTTTGCCCCAAGAACCAACCAAATAGTAAATACCTTTTTCATTGAATTTTGCTTGGATGCCTTCGTAATCTCCCCAACGCTGTTCTTTGGGTTTGATGAAGGTGTAGTTGATGATTGATTGCCCTTTTTTAAGTATTTGATAATCGCTGTATTCACCGTATCGATTGATGAAAAATGCGCCAGTTCCGGGGAAGTGTTTGGCTCCGGAATAAACGCTAGTGACAATCATGGAAGGATCTTGGGCTGATAATTCTGATGTAGTTGCTTCGCCGGCTGCTGCTACGGCAGGATATCCAAAGTCTAGGCTATCATTAGTAAAGAGATGTGCTTTGATGACGGCGCCGCCTTCATTCCAATAGGTATGATGCAGCGTCCCGCCGCTAGGTGAGGTGATATTGTAGATGCTTCCATGCATGATATGGGCTTGCATCGTTTTAAAGTTGAGGCAGTTTTGAAAGTAGTGAAGTTGTGTTCCGATGCGAACGCCGCTTAATACCCTGGCGTCGTTGGTTCTAAGTCGGAATGAGGTA
>CAMBTR010000019.1 GCA_945870885.1 Chryseobacterium gleum
AACCTCATCAAGGTCATTGGTGTGGGCGGTGGTGGTAGCAATGCCGTTAACCACATGTTCCGCCATGGGATTGAAGGCGTTGACTTTTATATATGCAATACCGATTTACAGTCGCTCCACAGCAGCCCCATCCCAAATCGTTTACAATTGGGTGCCGAGCTAACTGAAGGATTGGGTGCCGGATCGATGCCCAATATGGGTGAAAAGGCCGCTATGGAAAATATGGCACAGATTCGCCAAATCATGGAAGACAACACCAAAATGGTTTTTATCACCGCAGGAATGGGTGGTGGAACCGGAACAGGTGCTGCGCCGGTTATTGCGAAAATTGCAAAAGAATTGAGTATCCTCACCGTGGGAATCGTGACTCTACCCTTTGAAGACGAAGGTCCTCAAAGGATTAATCAAGCCCGCGAAGGATTAGAAAAACTACGTCCGCACGTTGATGCATTACTTACCATTTGCAACGACCGCATCGTAGATATGTATGGCGACTTAACGATTACCCAAGCTTTCTCAAAAGCAGATGACATTCTATGCACTGCAGCACGTGGAATCGCCGAAATTATTACCAAACCCGGTCAGATCAACGTAGATTTCATGGATGTACAAACCGCCATGAGGGATAGTGGTAGAGCCATTATGGGAACCGGGATTGCAGCGGGTGAGAATCGTGCTGAGAATGCAGTAAGGATGGCTTTGGACAGTCCACTGCTCGACAATACAAGAATCCAAGGTGCGCAGCATTTGTTGGTAAATTTCACTTACGGACATAAAGAACCGGTAATGAGTGAGATCTCCAAAGTGAAAAAATACCTACAAGAAGAGGCGGGCAATACGGCCCACTTGAAAATGGGCATTACCAAAGATGATAGCCTCGGAGACGATATTGCAATTACAGTAATCGCAACAGGATTTGAATCCCGTGACCATGTGAATGCGAATTTGTTGAGCCAGCAACAAGAGGTAGTGAATGCGGCTCCGGTTGCCCCTGCTACAGTGATTCAAAATCCTTATGGCTTTAACGGTGGTAATCCGAATTTATCTGAGCGACCTGCATTCAATACCGGTGGATTTCCGAGCGGAAACCCCAATCTTTCAAAACCAATAGGTTCTGGATTGGCAGGCAATAACGGCTTGCCTAACAACAACGCATGGAATCAACCGCCATCAGGCAATCCCTTATCAAACAATGAGAACAATCAAGCCAACCTCTTTAGCATCCCGCAGAACCCTAGCGTAATCAACCATGTTCCTAGCAGTTTTGGAAATAGCGATAGCGACGAGGACCCAATGAATCCGATTGATGTCACTCCGAAACCCTTCACCGCCGAAGATCCATTAGAAGATCCATCAGCGCAAGTTTTCCGCGACACCCACTTGGAAAATGGCAGAAGCCATAGAGAAACTCTGTTAGACAGCGATATTGATGTCCCAGCCTACATGCGTCGGGGAATCAATCTCGAAGCAGCCCCTCACAGCCAATCTCAACTGGTGAGTAAAATCACCATTGGCGAGGAAGACCCAATGAATGCGCGCGATTTAACGGTAAAACCGAATCGCCACTTGCACGATAACGTGGATTGATAGCCAAAATAATCCAACAGCAAATGAGCCATGCCTTACGGTGTGGCTTTTTTGTTTTGAATTAAATGTGACTCGGAACGTTGGAGTAAAGACTTAAGTATTGCTGAGCGATCGACAATGAACCGTAATTAGCCACCGCCGCATTTCTGCTCGCCTCTTGCATTTTGATTCTCTTGGATGGCTCCATTCTCATGTACGATGCGATGCCTTGGATAAGTGATTTCACATCCATCTTCTCTGCTAACCATCCAGATTGATGAACACCGCTTG
This sequence comes from Chryseobacterium gleum, assembly GCA_945870885.1. Classification (GTDB taxonomy): domain Bacteria; phylum Bacteroidota; class Bacteroidia; order NS11-12g; family UBA955; genus UBA955. The sequence goes on from CAMBTR010000019.1 coordinate 1,858, forward strand.
GCGAAATCATTTCAGGTATACCACCCACCGCAAATGCTGCCACTGGCACCCCGCAACTCAAACTCTCCATGATTGTGGTGGGTAGGTTCTCTTCATGCGATGTGGTCACATAAACATCGGCCTGCCAATATGCATCCCGCATTTGCTTTGCATCAGAAATAAATCCAAGTTCCTTTACCGCGCACTTCAACCCCAAACCACTATTGGCAAGTCGATTCTCGCCTACTACCAAAGCCATAATATCATTAAATCCGAGCTCCACCAAGCCATTACAAATCGACCTAAACTCCGCAAAACCTTTTGCCGGATTACCCAAATTTGCCGCCGCAAACATCAAAACAAAAGTGTAATTCATTGGACTCTTCATTGAATTCAAACCACGCGGCTTAAAATAATCCGTATCTATGGGATTAGGGATGACTTTAATTTCCGGCATTGCACCCGCATCCCCAATTCCAATTAAATCCTTCACAATGCCACTTTTGTCCGCCTGATTTTTCAACCAAGCACTCGGCGTCACAAATTGAAGTCGACCGCCCGCCTTTGAAAAAACACTCTTTTTCGTTTGAAATACTTGGCTAGACAAATCCGATTGACCCGGCTGTTTCAAATACTGACAATTTCCACATTCACGGGTGAAATTATCACAACCCCTGGGATGGTAGCATCCTCCGGTGAAAGGCCACATATCGTGACATGTCCACACGATTTTCTTACCTAAACCCAAGAGATCTTCCAAACCATTCAAGCTCACAAAGCCTTTGTTGACCCAATGAAGATGAATGATATCGGCATCTTGTACCGCCTTCCAATTGGCAACGTTTACACCCGTCTTGCCATGACTAAAGGCAAATCGAATGGATTTATTAGCCTCAAAACGAAGGAAGTCTAACTTTTCCAAAGCATGCAATCCAAAGGCCCATTTTTTCTTTATCCAAGTATTGGCCCACAAGTAAAAATCGCCTTCACTACCATCAAAAACCCAGTGCTCGCTATAGACACCATCCAAACCATTCAATGCATCATTGAGTCGCTGCGCAGCTACAAACGCCCCACCCGAAGAAGAAGCATTGAGATGCAATATTCGCAGTGGTTGGGATGTCATATCAATGCAAGTTAAAGTAAATTAATATACCCTTATCCTTTGCTTGGCTTAGCAACAGGATCTGGATCGCTTACGCGCAACGTCTTACTGAGGATTAACGATAAAAAGAAGGCAATAACCATCAAACCGCCCCCGACCAAATAGGGCAAACTTGAAAATTGATGATATAATACCATGGCTATAAATGGTCCGAACGCGCGAGCCAAAGAACTTGTACTTTGCAACAAACCCAACATTCTACCTTGAGATTCCGGCGGCGTGTTTCGGCTTACCAAAGAATTGATCGCAGGCATCATCAACCCGTTACCCAATGAAAGCAATACAATCGAAATAGCCTGGACCACATAAAATGTATTTCCCGCTTCAGGTAATGGAATAATCATTAGTCCCATCGCAATGGCAGGGCAGCCCCATAAAAGCATCCTGCGCACACCCACTCGCTTGGTGAACACGCCAATAAGTCCACCTTGAACAATGGCGCCACAGATTCCAATAAAACCAAAGATATTTCCGATCCCCGCCGGTGTCAACAGATACTTTTCCTTCCACAAGACACTTGAACTTCCGTACATCATACTGAAGGCAGCGATATATATGAAATTGATCACGAACAACTCACCAATCACATCCAATCTCCAAACAGTAACCAAGCCTTTGAATGTATCGGAAACCTTGCGCTTGTGTGCTGATTTTGACTCCAAACTCTCAGGCAACATAAACCAAGCCAACACAAAGTTTAATGCGCACAAGGCCGCAGTAAAGAAACCCACCCAACGTAAACCATCTTCACCGCCAGCATGGTAAAGCCAACCACCGATTGGTGGTCCAAAAACGAAGCCTAAACCAAAGGCGGCGCCAATAATCCCCATTCGCTTGGCACGATCCTCAGGCGGCGTAATGTCGGCTATGTAAGCCTGTGCCGCCGCAATGTTCGCACTTCCAAAACCCGAAACAACCCTCGCCAACAACAGAAACACGAAGCTAGAACTGAGTCCGAACAATATATAACCAACAATGTTGAATAGGATACTCACTAGCAGTATCGGCCTGCGGCCGATGCGATCCGACAGTGATCCAAAAATGGGTGCAAATAAAAACTGAATGATCGAAAACGATCCAACCACAACACCCACAGCGACATCCGGATTGAACGGTAAAGTGGAACCAGATGCCAAACTCTTTGCCAAATTAGGCAAAATGGGTATTACCACTCCAAAGCCCAGAAGGTCAATGAAAATGGTTAAAAACAGAATTAATATTCGCTTATCCTTCATGTGTGAATTTCAATTTTGGGGCAATCCAAGAATCAGCCAACGGCAATGCCAAACCACTCTTTTTCAAATCACCTAAGTTACTCGCAAGCATATTGATAGTTGGCGTATTTCCATCAATCTCACCACAATCCAAACCCGCCTGAATTTCTGATTTATTTAAAATGCGAATATCATCACCGTTGAAGATCCAAAGCAAGGTCCGTTGAAAAAAATCCAAATCAAATTTTTTCTTTTGCGATTGTAACAAATGAAATACTTTATCGATACTGCAACCACTAGGCGCTTCCTTTGTTTCATCAACCGCTACCACCAAAACACATCGTTGAAGTAAGCAAAAGTCTGCTGTCAAATCCTTGCCGTGGGCTTGCCAACCCGAGACAAATCCTGACAATTCTTGGCAAATTGACAAGGCTTCATCAGCCGTTAAAATCCGATGAGCACCAAACAGCCAAACCCGAGATAAATCAGGAAGTGCTAATGACTCAAGGGTATTTCTGTCAACCGTCAAAATCAGGATTTTAGAGACCCATTTACGATTTCCGCGATATCCAACACCTGCACTTGATCCTCTTTTTCGAAATGTTTGGTTCCATCGCGCATCATCGTATTACAGAAAGGACAGTTCACCGCAATAATTTCAGCGCCGGTTTCCAGGGCTTCCTCTGTGCGATTCACATTCACCTCTTGATTCCCATTTTCGGCTTCTTTGAACATTTGCGCGCCACCGGCCCCACAACAAAAACCATTGGTTTTGCATCGCTTCATCTCTACCAAATCAACATCAAGCCGATCCATCACCATTCGCGGTGCCTCGTAAATCCCGTTGGCCCGACCCAAATAACAACTGTCGTGATAAGTGATTTTTTTGCCCTGATAAGCCCCACCCTCAATCGCGATTCTTCCATCAGTCAGTAATTCATTGATCAGTTGCGTGTGATGTATCACTTCATAATTACCACCCAAATTGGGGTATTCATTTTTCAAGGTATTAAAACAGTGAGGACACGCTGTTACGATACGTTTCACCCCGTATCCATTGAGAACTTCGATGTTTTGCATCGCTTCCATTTGAAACAAAAATTCATTTCCGGCACGCTTTGCTGGATCGCCTGTGCAACCTTCTTCAGCGCCCAATATGGCGAACTTCACACCGGCTTGGGTCAAAATATTTGCGAAGGCCCTACTCACTCGCTGGGCTCTTTCATCGTAACTCCCAGCGCAACCCACCCAGAACAAAATCTCGGGGGTTTCACCAGCGGAAACATATTCTTGGATCGTTTTTACCGACATCGACATAATGATGCAATTTCGGCCATTGAAAGGAAATGGTCAACGCAAGTATTCCACATCAAAAAAGAATGTATTGATTTGAAAAACGGAGTGTTAATAATTCCGGTTAGATGGAAAGATCAGGTTGAAACAACCCCGGATTTGATTGAAAAAGTGATAAAAATAATTCAGAGTAATCGAAAGAGCCGGTCAAAAAATTAGAATGGTTCAAACATAAAAAAGAGGGCGGCCTGCGGCCGCCCTCTTTTGCTCGATCAATTATTTACATCAATAACCAGAACCACCACTTCCAACAATTTCCTGAACAGCACACGCCATAAAAGGAACCTGAAACTGCACACAATATTGCTGAAACGGCCCGGCCTTCATAAATCCTCCGCCATCGGTCTCATTCATCGATGAAACCCAACAATCTCGGATTTTACCAAGCTCTTCCAAAACCGTTGATACCATGTCAACGCCCTCTTTAGGATCCAATTCCGCTACAGGAATACCCTTCTTTACCATGTAGTCAAAAGCCTGACCAGAATAAGCGTAAAGGTATTTTACCGTTTCAGCATCCTTGCTAGACGACAACGAAAAAACAGTAATCTTGGCACCGAACATCTTCGCCAAAACCGATACCCGATAGAATTTCTGTCGAGATTCAGAATGAGAATCCAATAGCATCAAAATATTCCTTGGCTCAACCCATTTGCTTTCCGGATTGAAATAAATCATCGGATTGTTGAACTTGCTTACACAGGCAGCCATTCCACCACCCATTATGCCCGGCACCTTCGGCGCCGCAAATACAAATGTCATTTCTGCATTGATATCGTTGGCTGTTTTGGCGCTGGTTGACCAAAATTCTCCTGATTTTTCCAAGATCGTCAAATCTCGGTACGCACGCTTCTTGAGATCATCCACAAGGGCTTGCGTAATTCCGGCGTTGGCAGCATTCTGCAACCAAATCAATTCGCCTTTGAACCTGTGCGCCACCGAGAAAATAGCATCGCATATCGTTTGTTGATTTTGGGTACTGTCTGATGTAAATAAAATTTTTGTAGTAGTTTCTTCCATAGGCATATATTAATTTTACACCGAATCTCTATTAGAAAATTCACAAAAACAAGTGATTATAAGTTATTTACAAGTTTTTTATCTAAAAATAATAAATATTTCATTGAAAGGTTTTTTTTATATCGCATTGACAATTTTCATAACTGTTTCCTCCAATCTTATTGCCAACAACGATCCGTCGAAACCCATTAAACCGCCACATTATCGTGGTCTATGCGTTTTAAACGATTCCTGCGCCTGGTTTTCTGGCAGCAGAGGCACCGTTATCCACACTACCGATGGAGGTAAACATTTCGATACGATTTCTCCGCGATCAACCAACACCCGATTCACCTATTTTCTTCCCTATGGCAAACAAACCGTTGAAAGCTACACGCAAACCTACGATGCTTCCTTTTCATTATTGCGCAAGGACTACCGTGATATTTGGGCAAAAAACGAGAAAGAAGCCGTGATCATGAGCGCCGGTGATTCTGCCTTAATTCTCAAGACGATGGATGGCGGAAAGAACTGGACGATCGTTTACACCGATTTTAGAAAAGACATATTTTTAGATGCCTTGGAAATAGATTCAAAGACTGGGATCGGCATGGTACTAGGTGATCCAATTATCCCTGAACCCATTATCGTTGAGGCTAGCGGCAGCGCAGAGAATTCATCAGCCTTTTCGTCGATGACCAGCAGTCGCAGCAAATCTTCGCGCAACAAAAAATCCAGACAAAATACCAAATCCCAAGACCCAAACAATACCCGTAAACACTTTGCTGCTTTGTACACCACCGACTTTGGAAGTAGCTGGAATAATCTCCCAATTGGCGATTGGAATCTACCCCTAGACAGTCTGGAATCATTTTTTGCTGCCAGTGGCACTTCACTTGTTATCATTGAAAGCAAGGTTGAAGCCGCCGATTCCGATTCTAATTATTTGGCTCGAACCAAGAATCTTACCGTTGGATTTGCTGGTGGCGGAATCAATCCTAGTTATCATATTGTGAAATTCAAACAGCAGAAACGACGTACCCTGAAGCAAAATAAACGTTTCAATTTATCGACCTCCCAACCCCGTGTCGCAGCCAATGAAATCATTCCAATGCAAATTGCTGGCGGACCTGGCTCGGGTGTTTACGGCATGTGCTTATCCGATGATGGCCGCATGATAGCCGTAGGCGGCAATTACACTTTACCCGATAGCTTCAATGGGGCCTCAGCGCATTCAACAACCGCCAACTTTGGACTTAAATGGTCGGGCGGAAAAGATCCACAAGGAAATACCGGAGGATATCGAAGTGGTGTTTGCATTAGTGAAGCAATCCTCAACTCGCAATTAACATCTCAATCAGCGGAACATATGAGAATAAAAAAATGCGATAGAATTGCAATTTGTACCGGAACCAATGGAAGCGACATCTCAATTGACAATGGAATCAACTGGTTCAAAATCCCAAAGAAAAACCTGACGAGCGGACTGTATTTTGAAGGGTCATTTAACGCCTGCGCCTTTAGTTCAAACTACCTCTGGATGGTTGGCAATTCAGGCAAATTTCAGCGAATTCCAATCTCCGATTTACTGTCGATGGGCATTAAATAATCGTAAAACACTCCTCAAACCAGTTATTTGACTTTGTAAACCACAAACTTCGCATTCTCAAAAGCCACAGGAAAATCGACTTCCCCTCCCATTAGCATTCCGCGCGACTTTGGCAAAATCCAATAATTGATACGCTTTGATACCAAACGTTTTTTTGCAGCCACCAAATCAAAAGGCTTCATATCCATCACTTCATCCGTTGGATTCACTGGTATGTCCGTTGCCACTTTGAATACCTCCGCCCCTGTCACATATCGCATCAATCGAGGTTTTTGAAATGATATCCGCTCATTGGGTCTTACCGATGACTCAACAAATGAATAAACCTCTGTGATTTCCTTTGAAAATGCTTGATTTGTGTCTGTACCAATATAGTGTAACGCTGTAGCCAACCCCTGAACCAATACTATAACAGAAAGCGCGATGGCCCAATTTGATGATTTCATCAAAGCTGAAACCCCAATACGGACATTTACAAAAGGTCTTACCAATTGCCACAATTCCATCAAACCAACCACGACTAAAACTGCCAACATTGGAAAAATTACAAATAACAAACGAACACCTTGAAGGCTAGGCCAAGCGCAAAACAAAGCCAAATTCACACCCACAAAAGCCACAATTGGCAGCAACTGCCAACCCCTCTTCACAATCGCCAATAAAATGATTGCCCAAACACAGAGCGCCAGCAAGCTAGTTACCCAAGCGCCTAATGTCGCTTCGATAATGGTCGAAAAATGCCAAAGTGGATACGTCCCAATCATTTTTAAATACAATCCCATATTGGAAAACACCTGCGCCGGCGTTACCGATTTAAGCATATTCATGTAAACGGGCCCATGTCCTAAATCGTTTTTTAAAGCAAGCAATCCACACAATCCACCCAACACCATTACCAAAATAAGATTCCCATTGGCTCTCAAACCACCATAGAATTTAGGATTGTCCTGCCAAACCAACAACACCCAAGGCACAAGAAGAAACACCCCATTTGTTCGCGTTGATGTTGCCATAAACACCAAAAGTCCCAAGGTTAAATTCTTTGCCAAACTATTCCTCCATTGAGAATAGAGCAAAAACATAAATACGCCCGCTAATCCCGCAAACCAGAGGTCAGACGTCAGACGGTTCGCCGCCTCCCAAATTTTCGGATGCCAAATCACCAATATCAGCGAAAGAAGCACAGGTAGCATTCTATCCTCAAACAACAGGCGGAACCAGCGATACACTGCCACCATACAAAGAATAAAAATCGAATAATTAAAAACCTTCAATCCCAAAAAACCCCAAATGTCTATGCCCCGCATAGGCAAACTCATCAAAACTGGAAAACCTTGGGGATACAAATACGGACCAATGACACCATCCGACTGATCCATGCAAGCCTGATTAGAAATTGCCAATTCCTGCATTCCCCCACGAATCCAACAACGCGCTTGATGCAAATACAAGATAAAATCATCACCCCATTCATGACCGGGATCCATGCACAACCAACCACCAATCAATGCGATAAGAAAAATGCCAAAAACCAACCATTGCGTTTTGATGTTTCCAGCCATTTCAGTAGATCAATCTTTTTGATACACAGCAATCACACTCAAACCCATTTTATTCAAAACCACTTTATCTGCAATTTTAAATATCGGGGTTAGCACGTTATACAATTTCATATTTGATTCGGGAATCAGCTTTTTCTTCAATACAGAACCCACCAAAAACCATCCAAATATTCCTGCGAAATTAAAATACCATGACTTAATCAATTTTGCCCCTTTGATTGGAAATATTCCCAACAAACGGCTCTTCGTGTAACGTTTGAAATGCTCCAAAGCAACATCAAACCCATTGTATAGCCATTGGTACGCGGGAACCAAAATAATAATCTTACCCCCCGGCTTCAATAGTTTAATCATATTCTCAATCGCCAACTTATCATCTTTGATATGCTCTACCACATTTAACGCAAAAACAGCATCGTAGGTACCCAACTTATCGCCATGCATATCAATAAATCCATCAGCCACGATGTCCATATCTAAAACAGCGCGTTTTTCGAAAGACTTTTTCAAGTACGACCTATACTGTTCACGGATATCGCTTAAATCAATATCCATCCCATCGCGGTCAAAAAAATAGGATATATTCCCAATGCCACTGCCAATCTCTAAAATCTTACCCGTGCAATGTGGAACAACCTGTTGGTACATCCACTCATTGAATTTATCTGCCTCTGCGATCGCCCTTAGGTTCTCTTCACCCTCAAAATCAAACTCCTTAAAATTATCTTGATTCCCCATTTTCTATTTAAATAACCCGTATTTCACAATGCAATAAATGGCCCTAAAACCATCTTTCCAACCAATTTTCTTACCCTCGGCAAAGGTCCGACCGTAATAACTGATTCCCACTTCGTAAATTCTCGCCCCCTCAACTCTAGCAATCTTAGCCGTCACCTCTGGCTCAAAACCAAATCTCCTCTCCTGTAATGTCAACCCCTGAATCATCTCCGTCCGGAACATTTTATAACACGTTTCCATATCGGTTAAATTCAAATTTGTTGTCACATTGCTCATAAACGTCAGCATCTTATTACCCAACGAATGCCAAAAGAACAGAATTCGATGCGGCTTTCCACCAATAAAACGACTTCCGTAAACAACATCAGCAAAACCATCAACGATTGGCTTCAACAAAATATTAAATTCATTGGGATCGTACTCCAAATCGGCATCTTGAATAATCAAGACATCGCCGGTGGCTTTGGCAATTCCTGTATGCAGCGCCGCACCCTTCCCTTTGTTAATTTCGTGATGAAAAATCTGCAATCCTAATTGTGGATGATCCGTTGCATATTGCGCCAACACAACCTCCGTTTCGTCGGTACTGCAATCGTTCACAATAATGATTTCTTTCTCAATCCCATCAATAAGCGTTACCTCTCCCACCTTATTTAATATACGATGAATCGTCTTCGCTTCATTATAAGCTGGAATTACAATAGATAGTTTTTTGATGCTCATGACCTAGAAAACAAAATTAAGGCAAGATGTTGTAAAATACTGAGGTCGTTGCATTATTTCCAACACAAAATTGACGTTTTGCAAAGATCACCAAAGAAAGCAAACCCATTTTTATTTCACAATATGCCTTAACATCTTTGAGCCGTGAAAGAGTTTGGATTACAACGCATTTGGGAAAAATTGGCTTTTCAGCCGCAGTATTTAGCCACCGATAATGGTCAGCCATTACAAATCATAAATCAAGGGGAATGGAATAATCAAAATGGTCCCGACTTCCTCAACGCCGAAGTCGTCATCAACGGAATCCATTGTTTTGGCGCAATTGAAATCCATGTCAACGCCAGCGATTGGTATCTCCACAACCACCATACAGACCCAAGGTACAATGGTGTAATCCTACATGTTGTTTGGCAAAACGATCGCCCTTGTTTCACCCAAAGTAAAGACCCCATCCCCTGTATTTCCATAAAATCAAGGGTATCAAAACTTAACTTAACCCAATTCAATTCGGCACCATCGCTGCCTTGCGACCAACAAATCACAGCGATATCGGAAAGCCTCTTGACGCAACAGTTGCAATTGGCATTGACCCAAAGAACTCAAGGAAAAATGGAACGGCTGATCCATGCGCACAATCAACTCAATCAAGATTGGTGGCTCACCGCACTGTATGCATTTATGTCGGCCTGGATAGGCAAAGCGAACCAACACAACTGCATCGATATTTGTAAATCGGTAAAAAAATCACTCATTTTACGAGCAAAATCAGAAATCGAAATCATTGCCTATCTGCTCGGAACCAGTGGCCTATTGGCGATAACTAACCACGACGCCTACACTAAATCGCTGAAAAAAACTTTTGAATACCAAGTCCTAAAGTTCGATGTCATTTCGCTCGATTATTTGCAGTGGAATAACCGGCAAGTCAGACCCCCCTCTTTCGCACCAATACGGCTGGCTCAATTTGGCAGTTGGCTTTTTCAGATCAAAGGAGAATTATCGCAATTTTTCAACCCACCGAACCAAGAAACCATTGATTCAATTAATAAAGAGGGATTTCAATCCAATCTAAGCGAGTATTGGGACAAACACTACGAATTGGGCACACTATCCGAGAAGCATAACTCTAACAATGGCAAGGAGCATGCAAAAAAGGTGATCCTAAATGGGTTAATCCCCCTCTGGAACACCCTGGCAAAGGAAACCCACAAACCCGAATTCCAAATAGCGGCTAAGCAATTACGATCTGCGATTCCATCGGAAACCAATACAACGACAAAAAAAATGTCGGCCTTTCACCGCTGCAAACCACCCAAATCCAACTCAGAATGGAGTCAATCCCTTATTGCCCAACATCAATTGTATTGTAAGCCCTTAAAATGTGCACAATGTTTAATTGGCGATGCGATAATCAATGTTCCATTCATGAAACAGGAATCGTAACTTTGTTGAACTAGCAATGAAAACCGATATCATAATCATTGGCGGAGGCATTGTGGGATTGTCCACGGCCTACCAACTTTTACAACTCAACCCCGATTTAACCGTATCCATTTTAGAGAAGGAAAACGCTGTTGCCAAACATCAAACAGGAAACAACAGTGGCGTAATTCACTCCGGGATTTATTATAAACCCGGCAGCCTCAAGGCCCAAAATTGTTTGCGAGGATATGATATGTTGATTGATTTTTGCAAAGCGCAAAATATCGAATATGATCTATGCGGTAAAATCATTGTCGCCATCAAACCCGAAGAAATTGCAGGACTAGAGGCTTTATACCAAAGAGGAATTCAAAATGGGCTGTCTGGATTGCGATTTTTGTCAAAAGACGAAATCAAACAATACGAGCCCAATTGCGTAGGCATAAAAGGTGTTTTTGTGCCCCAAACGGGTATCGTTGACTACAAGCAGATTGCCGTAAAGTTGGCTGAAAACATCAACCTAAATGCCAACGGCAACATTATTTTAAATTCAAAAATCCAAGCGATTGTTGGCAATGAACATGGGGCTGTGGTTCACACCGATACTGAGAGATATGAGGCCCGATTGGTTATCAATTGCGCGGGGCTTTATTGCGATAAAGTAGCGGCCATGGCAGGAGAGAATCTCAACATGAAAATCATCCCATTCCGCGGGGAGTATTACGCCATCAAACCCGAAAAAGCACATTTGGTAAAGAACTTAATATATCCCGTACCTGATCCAAATTTCCCATTCTTGGGAGTTCATTTTACTCGTAGAATCAGTGGTGAAATCGAGGCAGGTCCAAATGCTGTATTTGCATTCCAAAGAGAGGGTTATAAGAAAACTGATTTTAAATGGAGTGAATTCTGGGATGCGATTTCTTTCGCTGGCTTTAGAAAAGTGGCGAGCAAATACTGGAAAACCGGACTTGGCGAATACCATCGCTCATACTTCAAGCCTGCCTTTGTAAAGGCTCTGCAACAGTTGGTTCCATCCATCACCGAGGACGATTTAATTCCGGCGGGTGCTGGAGTTAGGGCGCAGGCTTGCGATAAAGATGGTGGCCTCATCGATGATTTTTACATCCAAGAATCCACCTCATTCATTCACGTGCTTAACGCACCAAGTCCAGCCGCAACGAGCTCATTATCTATTGGTTTGGAGGTCGCTGAACGAGCAATGAAAAAACTGAATTGACGGGAAATTGAATTGATTCATAAGGAAATTAGGCTAGTTTTATTTTTAGATAGATACATCAACACAACAATTGGACAAGGAACAACTCATACCCGTTCTACAGAAATATTTGCCCAGTGGTAGTGAACACTATGCCGCCGATTTGATGTCGCACCACAAAATCCAATTGCGCATCAAAAACCCGCGGTTAACCAAACTCGGCGATTACCGTCCGCCTAGCAATGAAAGCAGTCATCGCATTTCTATCAATCGCGATTTAAACCCCTTTTCATTTCTAATCACTTTCATGCATGAGGTTGCGCACTTGGTCAACTTTGAAAAATCTGGACCCCGCGTACCGCCCCATGGCATCGAATGGAAAAGAGAATTTCAGTTAGTGAGCACACCAATCATTCAGCAAAATCTGCTACCAAACGACGTACATTCCGCGCTAAATCGTTACCTGAAAAATCCCAAAGCCAGCAGTTGTACCGATGCCAATTTGGTTCGCACTTTAAGAAACTACGACGCATCGCAAGAACATATGCTCGTGGAGGAAATCCCATCGAATGAAATTTTCGAAACACAGGACGGCAGACGATTCATGAAACTAGAAAAAATGCGTACCCGCTTCCGCTGTCAAGAATTAAAAACTGGTAAAATCTATTTGGTCCCCGGACTGATGCAATGTAAACCGGTGTTAAATCGCTAATTTCACATATTCAAACGATGCACAATCACAGTCACAGCGCACCACAAGAAAATATGGGCCCCAAATACCTTTGGGGAATTGCATTAAACCTCACTTTCGTTGCTGTTGAATTTGGCTACGGATTAAAAATCAATAGCTTATCACTGCTCGCCGATGCTTGGCATAACCTGGGCGACGTGGCAGGTTTGGTGATTAGTCTGGTTGCTTTCACCATGGCAGCCAAACAACCCACAAATATTTATACATACGGTTTTTCCAAGGCCACAATTCTTGCTTCGTTAGCTAACTGTGTTTTACTTTTTATTGCGATTAGTTCAATGGGACACGAAGCCTATGTCCGATTCTCCCACCCCGAGCCCACAATAGGAAGCACGGTGAGTTGGGTGGCTGGCGTAGGTGTTGTGATTAACACGTTAACAGCCCTGCTTTTCATGAGCAATAGCGAACTCAATTCCCGATCCGCCTTCTTACACATGGCCGCCGATGCCGGTGTCAGTTTGGCTGTATTGATTGGCGGATTATTGATCACCTATACAGGCATGGAAATGATCGACCCAATACTGGGTGTTCTCGTTTGCTTGGTAATATTGGTTGGGACAATAAATATTTTTAGGCAGAGTTTCCGTTTGAGCTTGGATGGAGTTCCTGAGGGTATCGACATAACCGTAGTAGAAAAACGGATTCTTCAGATTCCGGGGGTAAAGAGCGTTGAGCACCTACACATTTGGGCTCTAAGTACTACTAGGAATGCAATGACAGCGCATCTGATGATGGATGACACATTAACTGCATTCGAACAAGAGGCCATTAAAGATCGTGTACGTCACGAAATTGGGGGTGAAAATGTTCACCACTGCATACTAGAAACGAGTTTGGTTTAAATTACAATCCCAATACGCGTTCTTCAGGCTTTTTGCCATCGAACATCATTTCTGGATTTTCAAGCAATTGCTTCACACGAACTAGGAAACTGACGCTTTCACGACCATCGATGATTCTGTGATCATAACTCAATGCCAAGTACATCATGGGGCGAATTACTATCTGTCCGTTTTCAACCACAGGGCGCTCAACGATGTTATGCATTCCCAAAATTCCACTTTGAGGTGCATTGATAATCGGAGTGCTCATCATTGAACCAAACACACCACCGTTGGTGATTGTAAATGTTCCACCGGTCATCTCATCCAAACTCAATTTATTATCACGGGCTTTGGTAGCCAAACGCTTCACTTCCTTTTCGATTTCATCCAACGACAATTTCTCGGCGCTACGAATCACAGGCACCACCAATCCTTTGGGGGCACTCACTGCAATTGAAACATCGCAATAATCATGATAAACAATCTCTTCTCCTTCGATGCTAGCATTCACGGCTTTCCATTCCATCAACGATATACAACAAGCGCGGGTAAAGAAGCTCATAAATCCGAGTCCTACGCCGTGGGTCTCTTCAAATTTCTTTTTGTATTGGGCACGCAAATCCATGATTGGCTTCATGTTTACCTCGTTAAATGTGGTAAGCATGGCGGTTTCATTTTTCACGGCGACAAGTCTACGGCTCAAAGTTTTACGCAGGTTAGACATCTTCTCACGACGTTCACTGCGCGCGCCACGCGTTGATTGAGCCATGACACCACCCATCGCTACGATGGCTTCTAAAGCGTCTACTTTCGTCACACGACCCCCGGCACCAGTGCCTTTGACCTGACTTGGGGCGATATTATATTGTTGCAACAATTGGGCAGCCACCGGTGACACCAATGACCAGTCTAAATCTGCTGCACTATGATTATTTGCATCTGCAACGCTATTGCCTTTGGCATCGGCAGTAGCAGTGGTTACTTCTGATTTGTTTGTATTTGAACCTGTTGGCACGGCTGTGGCAGAGGAACTAGAAGATTCGGTTTTCGCTGCCGGGGCTACTTCAGCACTTGCCGGACGCGCAGCATCGGTATTGATAACGGCGATTACGGTATTAATAGCAATGGTATCACCAATTTTTCCAATCAGTTTTTCGATTACACCTGCTTTTTCTGCATTTACTTCAAACGTTGCTTTATCGCTTTCAAACTCCGCCAACGGGGCATCCATTTCTACCCACTCGCCTTCTTTCACCAACCAATTGGCGATTGTCACTTCACTCACAGATTCGCCTGGTGCCGGTACTTTTATTTCGATTGCCATTGATATTTCTGCTGATTTGCCTAGCAAAGTTAGGCAAAGGATTCGGTTTGTAAAAGTTGGCATAAAAAAGCCCGGCGATTTATCTCATTATCCCGTCCCGAAATTTACTAAGAACCGAGGCCGATAAACCAATAAAAAAATCATAAAACGCCTCCGTTAACCCCATCTCAATTTCCCGAAATTCCTTAACGCATAATCTGAATGAAACCGCGATGCTCCTCCCCCGTCTTATTGTGCTTCATATGGTAGAAATAAATTCCCACCGGCAACTCAGCACCGCTCGCATCCTTCCCGTTCCAATCATTTTGATACGCATCGGCATGATAAACCAACTCACCAGCCCTATTGTAAATGTTTACCAAGCGCTTATTGTATTCAAACAACTCCGTTAAATCCCAATACTCGTTGTCGATATCCCCATTCGGCGTAATCAAATTCGGAATCCTAACCAACTCAGGATCCACAACCCTCACCCAAACCGTATCGCGGAACAAGCAACCGTTGCTATCCAGAGCCAGTAACGTATAAACCATACTATCCGTAGGCCTTACAAAAATGGTCTCCAAAGTATCAGTTGATACCATAAACTGCTTGGGCGACCAGCGCCAATTGGAACCATTGTACCCATACAATTTCGCCAAAGTACCCCGAGCTATCACAGTATCCCTCAACGGATTCATCCGCAAACGAAACTCATTGATAAATAACCCCAAAGAATCCAAACATCCCTGGGCGTCCTTCACCCGCAACATATACATTCCCTTTCCCAATCCCGTGGCTTTCGCCGTGGTTTGCTTCATCGGATCGTCCCATTGATAAGTCAATGGCGCAAAGCCACCCGTGCCATTCACCGATAAATATCCCACCGAACTGCCCGCGCAAATCGAAGAGTCATGCGTACCCAAACTCAAATTGATCTTCGATGGCGCAACAATCACCTTAACAGAATCATTGTAAGGAATCGAACAGCCATCGCTCACCACCAATCGGTATGTTTTACTCAGTAACGGGGTATCCAAAACACTCAAAGCGGAAATTTGCACACCATCCAAAAACCAGCTCATTGTCAACGACCTTCCACCACCTGCTGTAATTTGAACCGTTGTTAAATCACCATAACACAGAATAGAATCACTCAATGCGATGCTACCTGTAATTGCCGGAAGCCTATCAACCGTAAAAATCGACGTGTCATTCAAAACAGTACAACCATCTTCTACATGAACACGATATATAGTTTTTCCTACTGCCAATGGATTCACAACCACAGAATTGCCAACCAAACCAATGCTGTCCCAAACGATTTTTCTATTCGATGCAAGTCCGCCGGAATCCAAAAGGCTAACCGACATTTTCTCGCCATGACATAGAACCGTATCTCTCACCGAGCTCAAAAACAAGGGATTTCGCATCGTAACTTTCACCGAGTCGTAAACATCGGGCGAACAACCTTCACTACCCGTGACATAATAGGTTGTGGTTACCGACGGCCCCACCGTAATAACCGAAGCCTTTACTCCATTGCTCCATACCAGAGAATAAGCGCCTCCACCATGGAGTCGGTTCCCGCCTTTGATCGTCGAGGCTAAATCAGCAGTTCGGCCTTGACAAATCAAGGTATCATTAGATACCGACATAATCAATGGCAAATAGGTATCCAAACGAGCACTGTCGGTGGCCGAAACAACCGTGCAACCGTCGGTAAGTGTAAGATATACTTTGATGGTATCTGTTAGGATGATGGATGTCAATGGTGAAGTGCCCATACCATTCGACCATTGATATTTATAACCTGCGGTATCTCCACCCGATGCTTTTGCCGCAAGGAACATGGTATCGCTGATACAAACGGCGGTATCGGCTTGCATGATTTTCACGGTTAGGGGCGGTTTGACATAAATCGTTTGAATGGCGGTATCAGATTTCAATGCGCAGCCGTCCCAAAGCACCACTGAAAATTGCTGCGTAGCCGCGGGGAACACAACCTGTGTTTTGCCACCCCCGGAGACCCCTGTACCATACCATGAATAGGTATAGGGGGTGCTGCGGCCGCCTGCGGCGGCCGCAGACAACAACACCGGCCTACCGTTGCACACAATAGTATCCTTGCCCAATCCAACGTCCAATGCCTTAAACACACCCTCATATTCCACCTTAAATCCCTTGCCCGTAACCATCGGATCACTATACTGAATAAACCACAATGCATTCCCTGAAATTGTCTTCCAAGCACCCGCCAATGGCAACGTATTGCCCGAAAACTGCCCCAATCGATTCGAACCCGCCACCGAATTCTTATACATCACCAACGAATCAAAACCCACCTCATAATCCAAGACCTTAAAGCGATATCGAATACTATCCGCTCCAGGCAATTTCAATTTAAACCTTACAATCTGATTGGCAATATAATTGCCCTCACCGCCCTCGTCATACACAAATCCCCTACAACCCACCGCACTATCCGTCCCCGTCTTAGGCAATAAAAATGCCTTACAAATATCAAAAGTGCTATCCACCTTCACATACTGAACCCTCGATATTGAATCCTTCTTCCCCTTAAAACATCCATCCACCACCAACTTCACCGTGAAATTTCCATAACTAGCATATGCATGTGATGTATTCGTAGTCGTTGCCGTACCACCATCGCCAAAATACCATTTACTCGCCTTGTAATTCTCCGAATAATTTAAAAAATTCATCGTTTTACCCGTCGTGCATGCCACCGTATCCCCCGCAAAATTGGCTTTCACATAGGCCGAATCATATTTATTACCAACACCGCAAACCCACCAAGCGTTGGTAACCTGTATCACCTCGTTGCTGCACTGACCATACAAATCCGCCGCCGATAAAATGCTAAATGTCCTCGCATCCGCATACTGCGAACTACTTGTCAAATACACACTCAAATTTCGATACGCAATCTTTCCCGCTTTTATCAAACCTAAAGTATCAATATTGAAAACCCAACCTTTCTCATTGGTCCCAGAAGCACCCTCCACCAATAAATAATACCAATAATTCTGTACGCCACTGTTGTAATGCACACCACCATTATCGCCGGTACCCGTATACCAATTATTGCCTTTGTAGAACTTTGGTTGGTTATACCCAGTAGCACTCGGATCTGCCATGTTTCGAATGCCTTTGCCGCTTGGGGTGATATCCTCTCCGATTTTCCAATTCCATTGCGTGGGTCTTGCCCAAATCTCAATCGACTGTCCAAAAACATCACTGAAACTCTCATTCAGCGCACCGCTTTCATACGAATACACCAATGCTGCAGTATTGGTTGTCACCGCGTGGGCGATTTCATGCCCGCACACATCCAAAGAAGTAAGTGGCGTGAAGGTTGTGCCATCGCCATCTCCGTAGGTCATTACGCTACCATTCCAAAAAGCATTATTGTAATTACTACCATAATGGATATAACTTAAAATTTTCGCACCGTTGTTGTCGAAGCTGTTCCTACCGTGTTCACTATCGAAATAATCATAGGTCATCTCTGAGCCCCAATGCGCATCCGTCGCTACCTCGTCTTTGGCCGCATTCACATTATTCCAAGTATTGTCCGCATCCGTAAAATCAACCCCACCTGAATAGGTAGTCCCCTTCTTTAAATTATACGTTTCGATGCCCGTACCTCTGCCCATTTCACGAAGCCTAAAATTGTTTGTAGCCGTACTATCCGTAATGATTTTCTGCGTCCCGCTGTATTTCGTTACCGCTGTCCCCTTGCTATCGCCATGGAAAATCAAATCGTTCGATGCGACAATCTCGCCGGTCTCCGCATCCACAAAAATCGACTTCCCCGCCAACGGCTCACTCGCCATCACATCAAACTGATAACAAAGTCGATGCGTACCACCCAAACTCAACCCTTGAGCCATATAAATCAACTTGCCCGTAGGGAAATAGTTGGTATCCGCATTCCCTGTCGCCATTTGAAGCGCCTCGTTCTGACCTGCATCCTCCCAATAATATTTACTCGCTGGCAAATAAGTCAAAGCCAATTTTAACGCCGATGCTTCTTCCAACACTTTTTTGCCCGAAAACTGAGATTCCGAGACAAAATCGCCATTTACCGACAAGATTTTCCCTTGTTTTGTATGAACGATACCCATCGATAAAAAAGCGGGAATCCCCTGATAATATTGACGTACACGATAGTGGGTCTGACCCAAATCATCGGAGATTTCTTGGTACTTTCTCCATTCAGTTTGCGATGTGTATTTACCCAATTTTGACACCACCAATGGCCATTGCTCGGCGCTGGGCTGCTCACTTTCCTTAAAAATAACCATTTGAGGATTTGGCAAAACCTTGTGCGGCATTGACCCATTCATCAACACCTGCGCCTTCAATCCCCCCACAACCAACAACACAAAGAACAATAAGAATCTGCGAGTAAACGATTGTACCATAAACTCAAAAATACAATAAAGATTGGAAATCAACAGCCAAATGGCATAAATCCCAAACAAAAAAGCCACCTAATAGATGGCTCCTGGTGCACGCTTAGGGATTCGAACCCCAAACCTTCTCATCCGTAGTGAGATGCTCTATCCAATTGAGCTAAGCATGCATTACTTTCCAAGGATGCAAGGGTTGGTAACAAACCCGGAAAGGGGTGCAAAGATAGCAAATTTTGTTGCAATTTCAAATGACTTATGGAAATTTCCATTCAAATCTGAACCCAAAAACCCATCAAATAACACACAATTTGTGTTAAATTGCGACACTGTTTATGAAAAAATCTATCGTCGTTGTAGTGGCTATCGCCTGTGCCATCGCCCCTGTCCTCAGTAACAAACCGCCTAAAAAACAAAAAGGGGCGACCCCCGCTCCCGCTGCAGAATCTGCGGCACCCGGAACCGATAAACCCAAAGACAAAGCGGCTACCATCGAAAGCAAAACCAAAAATTGTGTCAAAATCGATGGGCTATTCCCTCTTTATCAAGATAGTACCGATGGCAAATTATACCTTCTGGTGAACGCCAAACAACTCAATACAGAATTCATTCACTTTGCCTATACCGAAAACGGGGTCATCGCCGCCGGACTTCACCGAGGTCAATATCGCGATTCGCGCATTTTTAAAATCACCAAATTCTATGGCAACCTAGAATTTAGCCAGATCAACACCAACTACTATTTCAACCCTAGCAGCCCACTGGCAAAAAGTCGGGAAGCCAACGTTTCCGATGCACCCCTTGCCTTTGAAAAAATCCTAGCAGAAAACAAGAAAACCGGCGACTATCTAATAGATGCCGACGAACTTTTTCTGTCTGAGAAATTGCATCAAATCAAAGAAGGCGGTCGCCCAGGCGCCGAAGGTTTCAAACTAGGCAACCTCGCCAAAGGAAAAACGCAATATATAAAAATCAAAAACTATCCAGAGAATACGGATTTGGTGGTTCGATACGTGTACGACAATCCAGCGCCTACAGGTGGAGGAGAAGACATCGCCGACCCCCGCTCTGTATCAATCGAATTGCAACACAGCAT